>CAJLAN010000203.1 GCA_905204635.1 uncultured Collinsella sp.
GGAGCCATATGGGCTTTGGCGGCATGGGCGCGAGCGGTATGGGGCAGTACCATGGACACGAGAGCTTCGATACGTTTAGCCACAAGAAGAGCATCGTGAACAAGGCAACGTGGTTGGACGTGCCATTCCGCTATGCTCCTTACGCAAGCTGGAAGCACAAGTTCGTGCGCATGTTTGTGCATTAGAATCAGATGGTGTAGCGACAAACGGTCGAAAAGGCGCGGGTGGGGCGAATTTGTGTCCGCACGGGCCCGTAAGCTTCTCAGTACGGTTAAGCGCCGATTTATCCTGCTGTTAGAGGAGCTGCTATGTACGAGCCTTCACGTGTTCTTCTGTCGTTTCACATCGCAGGATTTCAATATGCCGACGGCGCTTTGGTCCTGGGCGATCTTAAGGTCGGCGATAAGCTGACGCTGTGTGCCGAGCGCGATAATCCCCATGACCCCGAGGCGGTTGCGATCTATTACGGCAACACCAAGCTTGGGTATGTTCCGGGAAACGAGGTCGGCCCGCTGTCCTTGATGATGTATTACGGCCACGAGGACGTATTTGAGGCCCGCGTGCAACAGGTTGCTCCCGAACGCAGCCCGTGGCATCAGGTGCGCGTTGGACTCTACGTGGTGGATGCTCGCTAATCGGTAAGGGAGGCGGCCATGTTTGATAACGATGATCTGTTCGATCTGACAGACGATCCGTTTGAGTGGGATCTGCTACTCGATGACGATGAGTTGGAGCAGGATCGTAAGAAGCGGCAGGGCAAGAACGCCCAGAGTGATGCGTCGAAAAAGAAAGACAAACGCCGCCGCGGACTGTTCGGCGGGCTCTTTGGATAACCGCCACATCGCTGCGTCTGTATACTTAGCACGAGTTGAACACGTTGCGAAATGAGGACAGAGACGATGATGTGGTTTACCGCCGACCTGCACCTGGGCGATACGAATATCTTGCACGACATGGATCGGCCGTTTGGCTCGGTCGAGGAGATGAATCGCAAGGTCATCGATGCCATCAATGAGTGCGTGGCTGCGGATGACCGCCTCTATATTTTGGGTGACTTTACCTATCATTTGCCCCTGGCGGAGGCGGTGCGCCTGCGCGAGCGTATCGAATGCCAGAACGTGACGCTCATCCGTGGTAACCATGACGGCGACTGGGAAGATCCCGACGTACCGCAGATTTGGGAAGACGTGCGCGATTACCTGGAGATTGCTCCCGGCTATGCCAAGGGCCATCGTCTGGTTATGAGCCACTACCCCATGCTCAGCTGGAACGGCAAGGCACGTGGCGCCATTATGCTGCATGGGCATATCCACAGCAGGGGTGACCGCACCAACGCACGCAACCGCGATCGCGAGCGTCCCATTTATCGCTACGATGTGGGCCTCGACGCCAACGACTACAAGCCCGTAAGCCGAGACCAGATCCTGAATTTCTTTGGACTGTAGCTCGCAAACCGCCACGAAGGGGACAGGCACCTTTGTGGCGGTTCTGGCGCCGTTGCCATTCTGGCAGCGGCGCCTATTTTGTCCGCGCGGCGCGGTAGAGTGTAGGCGGTTGAAATTTGCGTCCATTGAGGAGCTGCTATGAACGAGATCAAGTGCCCGCATTGCGGCGAAGTTTTTAAGGTCGATGCGTCCGGCTATGCGGATATCGTCAAGCAAGTGCGCGATGCTGAGTTCTCGCGTGACCTGGATGAGCGCGTAGCGGCGGCTCGACGCGAGGGCGAGCAGGCGCTGGAGCTTGAGCGCTCGCGTTCGTCAGCCGCTTTGCAGGAGGCAGAGTCTCAGCGCAACGCTCAGCTTGTCGAGCAGAAGAATGCTGCAGCTCAGCAGCTGGCACAAGAGGTTGCCAAGCGCGATGCTGAGCTTGCCGAGCTGCGCGCCAAGCTCGAGGGCGCTGCCACAGAGCGCGAGAGTGCAAGCCAGCGTGCGGCGGTTGAGGCCCGCGCCGATGCTCAAAAGGAGAATGCCGAGCTGCAGCGCGAGATCGACAACCTGCGTGCGCAGTTGGGGCGCAAAGATGATGAAGCCAGGCTTGCCGAGGCGGCGGCACGTAATGCTGCTCAAAACGATTTAGCTGCACGTGATGCTCAGATTGCCGAGCTGCAGGCCAGGCTTGCCGCGGCGGACAAGGCCCAGGAGATGGCGCTTGCTGCTGCTGCGGCCGAGTCGCAGCGTGAGCTCGAGGCCGCTCGCAGCGAGGCCGAGCGCACGCTTGCTGACTATCGCGCGCAGGTACAAGAGAAGTTTTCCGTCGCAAAGGCTCAGTCCGAGCAGGAAGCCGAGGGTCTGCGTGCTCAGCTGCGCGAACAGGAACTGACGGCCAAAATGAACCTATCGGAGGCGGTTGCCGCAGCAGAGCGTGAGCGTGACGAAGCGCGTGCCAAGCTGACGAGCGAGCTGGCGGTGCGCGATTCTCGCGAGGAGCAAGCCAAGGCGGCACACGAGCTCGAGCTTGCGCAGGCCAAGCGCGCGAGCGATGACCTGATTCGCTACAAGGATGAAGAGATTGAGCGCCTTAAGGACATGAAGGTCCGCCTGTCCACCAAGATGGTGGGCGAGTCGCTCGAGCAGCACTGCGAGACCGAGTTCAACCGTCTGCGCATGACGGCGTTTCCCAACGCGTACTTCGAGAAAGATAACGATGCGTCCGAGGGTACCAAAGGCGACTTTATCTTCCGCGAGTGCGACGCAAGCGGTAACGAGGTCATTTCGATTATGTTCGAGATGAAAAACGAGAACGACGAGACCACGACCAAGCATAAAAACGAGGACTTCTTTAAGAAACTCGATCACGATCGCCGCCAAAAAGGCTGTGAGTACGCGGTGCTCTGCACGCTGCTCGAGCCCGAGAGCGAGCTCTATAACGCAGGGATAGTCGACGTGAGCTATCGCTACGAGAAGATGTACGTGATCCGCCCGCAGTTTTTCATTCCCATGATTACGCTTCTTCGCAACGCCGCCATGGGTTCGCTGCGCTATAAGCAGGAGCTAGCGGAGTACAAACAGCAGAATATCGACGTTACGAACTTCGAAGCCAAGATGGAAAAGTTCAAGAATGATTTCGGTCGCAACTACGAGATCGCGAGCCGCAAGTTCCAAACGGCGATTGATGAGATCGACAAGACGATTAGCCATCTGCAGAAAACCAAGGAGGCGTTGCTGTCCTCCGAGAACAATCTGCGCCTAGCCAACAAGAAGGCCGACGATCTTACCATTCGCAAGCTCACGTGGGGCAACAAGACCATGAAGGCGGCGTTTGACGAGGCGCGCGGGGCTGCGTCAGAGACAAACGATGAGCCAGCCGAGGCGGATTCGTATGAGATCGAGGATGCCGAGTAAGGTATAGCGGATAGTGCAAAAGCGGGGCCGCTGGCGAAATTGCCAACGGCCCCGCTTCGTTCAGTTTTGGTACGCCCGCCTCGCACTCGAGCAGGTCCTCGATAAAGCCGACGCGGTAGTTTTTGAAGATGACCTCGCCGCCGTCTTGCGTGGCGTCCAGATCGACATCGCCCATGATGCCAAAATCGTGGTCGCCATCCTCGTCGGCAAAGATCTGGTGCACGTGCCATACGTGCGCGGTCTTCTCGTCGGACTCGTCAATGGAAAACATCGCGGCGCTGCGGGCATCTCCGTCGGTGAGGATTTCCTCGTGCTCCTCGTGGTAA
>CAJLAN010000204.1 GCA_905204635.1 uncultured Collinsella sp.
CCACTTCTCAAAACAAAGCAGGCACCCCGGCCCTCGTCCGTAAACTCTTCCGCTGAGCGAGCCATAGGTGCCACGCACCGATGTGATAAAGCGTGAGCTTGAAATTGGTGCTATATTCGGCTTGAGTTGTTTAATGCTAGTACGGGAGGCTGATATGGGTCTGTTCAAGAAGAAAAACCCGCAGGATGCCTTTGATCCCGATGTGTTTACCATCACGGATACGATTTTGGACCCGCCGCGGTTTACGTTTTTGCCGGCTATCTACCAGGATGCCACGCGTCGCAAGTGGGCCGTGCATCAGCGCGGAGGCGAGCCGAAGATTTTTGACTATGCGGACGTGTTGCAGTGCGAAGTAGCCGAGGCGGGCGATCCGGAGGCCGAGGAAGTGGCCTCAAAACAGGAATTTGCCCAGCGCATCCTGGCAAATCCTGCCAAGGCGGCGAAAATAAACGCTGCCAAGCGTAATATGTGTCTTGGTATGGGCGTTGTTGTGGCGGTTCAGACGGGAAAAGACGAGGTTTCCAAATTGGAGATTCCCGTTATGACCGACGAAGTCAAACGCGATTCAAGTCTATATAAGTCGTATCGGAATGTCGCCGAGAGGATCAAGGCCGAATTTGATGCCATGGGAGGGCTGGCCTAATTTTGGCGGCATACGTTTCTGAATGAGGAGTCTGTGCAATGGCAGGCGAATCTTATGCAATTCCCCCCAAAGATCGTGCTGTTGAGGGAATTCTTTGGTATATCCAGCACCACCAGCTTGCCGGCGGCGATCGCCTGCCGGCTGAGCGCGTGCTGTGCGAAGAGATTGGCGTTTCGCGTACGGCGTTGCGCGCCGGTATCACGCGGCTCATCTCGTGTGGAACGCTCGAGAGCCGTCGCGGATCGGGTACGTATGTGTGTCCTCCCAAGCCGCTGAACATCTTTCAGGAAACGTATAACTTTTCCGATGCTGTGCGGACTGCCGGCCTGCACTCCTCTTCTCGTCTGGTTTCCACCGGGACCATCGAGGCGGATGAGGCGCTTGCCGACAAGCTTGGGGTGTCTGTAGGCGCTCCTTTGCTCCGCATGCAGCGCGTTCGACTTATTGAGGGCGAGCCGGCGTCAATCGAGACGGCTCACGTTAACCTGTCCCTGTGCCCATCGCTTACCGAGCACGATTTTGAGTGCGAGAGCCTTTACGATGTCTTGCTCAAAGAAGGTGGCGTGCGCGTTGAGCATGGACGTGAGCATATCTCCATCTCGCGTTTGAACGCCGAAGAGGCCGAGCTGCTCCAGCAAGAAGAGGGAACGCCGGTGTTCTATGAGAGCACGATCGAATTTGATAAGGACATGCGTTTTGTGGAGCATTGCAAAGCGGTGATTTTGCCCACAAAGTTCCGCTTTGCCGATAATGGCGAAGAGAACGGCATGAGGAGCGTGGCAGGTGAACAATGGCTGAAACAGTAGATGCCACCCCGGTTTATATGCGCATTCGACGCCGCATCGAGGAGCGTATCGAGCGCGGTATATATCCCACGGGTTCCATGATTCCGTCCGAAAAAGACCTCGCCGAGGAATTTGGTACGACACGCTTGACCATCCGAAGCGCTGTCGATGAGCTGGTTCGGCGCGGGCAGATTCGCCGTGTTCGGGGAAAAGGCGCCTTTGTGGCGCAGAAAGTACCTGCTTTTTTTGAACGCACGGGCGGTTTCCGTGAATCGGTCCGTGCTTCGGGCGGCGAGCCGTCCGTCCGTATTCTCGCGCGTTCCAAGCGCTATGCAGGGCCATACTACGCCGACCTGTTTGACATCGCCGAGGACGACCTGCTCTATTCCATTCGACGCCTGAACTGCATAAACGGTAGCCCCGTATCGATTGAGACGGCGCTGATTCCCTGCCTGCTGTTTCCAACCATCGAAGATATTGACGTGTCGGTCTTCAGTTTGTACGAGACCTATGAGATGCTGGGCCGAAAGCCGGTCATGGCACAGGAAAAGCTCGATATCGAAGCACTGGGCGCGCGAGATGCCGGCCTGCTTGGACTGGAGCAGGGCGATCTTGCCTTGACGCTTGAGTGCGTGAGCTTCGATGCGAGCGGCCAGGCGATCGAGTACGTCAAGTCGTTTAACCGTGGTGATGCGGGTGGATATACCTATACGTACTAGCTGGTTTTTTGCATAACGGGCTGAAAAGCTGACGGAATTTTGATTCGTTGAGCAGACTGCATATACAACCTTACATGGCTCAAAATCGACCGTTCGCCGATGGGGATAAATTAATCGACAAAGAGGTATCAAAAAGCCGTAACCTGTAACTGTGATTGGTATCAAATACTAATGATTTGTTTCGAGGTGAGACGATGAAGATGCTCGATTACGTTCAACTTGCCCATGTGCGTATGGGGGAGAACCTCGAGCGTTCGTCTGAGCTGGTGGCGCAGCTCGTTGATATTTTCCAGTCCGATTCTTTTGACGCACTGCGCATCGTTGCTTCGGGTTCGTCGCGCCATGCCGCCGATTGCGCCCGCGATTACCTGCAAGATGCGCTGCAGATGCAAGTGTCCGTTGTGACGCCCGAGGCCTTCGTCGATTTTGAACACACCTATCCGCAGCATGCGCTCAACATCGCCGTCTCGCAGAGTGGCTATTCGACCAACACGATTGCGGCGCTCGATTACATGCACGCACGCGATATGGCTGCAGTTGCGCTCACGGCAAACGTCGAGGCACCCATCAAGGAACACACTGACATCGTTCTTGACTACGGTGTGGGCGTCGAGTCGGTGGACTTTGTGACTCTGGGCGTCGAGGTTCTCGTTGAGTACCTGGTGCTCTTTGGTATTTACGGCGGTCAGGCGCGCGGAACGATTGACGCCAAGGGCGTTGCCCAGCGTCTTGACGACCTGCGCGAGGCCATCCAGGCCAATGCCGTGATGTGCAAGACCGCCGAGGCATATGTCCAAGACCACATGCTCGAGCTTTCTGAGCACACGCCCGCCATGGTCGTCGGCAACGGCCCCAACTACGGTGTTGCCGAGGAGGCGGCGCTCAAACTGAGTGAGACCATCAAGATTCCTGCCATGCATCACGAAGGCGAGGAGTTCGTCCACGGTCCCGAGATGCAGATCGTTCCGGGCTATCTGGTGTTTATCGTCGACGATCCGCAGGGGTCGGAGCGTCTTGCGAATATCGCTGATGCGCTATCGAACGTTACGACAAAAACGGTGCTGCTCACGGCCCATCCCAAGGGTAGGGCTCACGAGGTTGTGGTGCCTCAGGTGGCTCCGCTGCTCAGCGCAATTCCCAATCTTGTGTTCTTCCAGACGATTGCGGCCATGATCGCCGAGCGTCTGAAGTCATGGGACGTGCACCCGTATCTCGATGCCGTCTCCAAGCAGATGGAGGTAAAGGCAGAGGGCTACGAAGAGTCAGTCAATGCGCTTAAGGCCAAAGCGGCTGAGTGTTACGGAATGTAAGCGGGTTTTGATGCCCGTTGGCATGGGGGATGTGGAAACAACCCCAGAAAGGAGAGACAAATGAAGGAAACCGAGAAGATCGAGATCATGCATTTCGACCAGGAGGGCTATCTCGAGGACGGTAAGGCGCTCTACGAGACCGGCAAGAAGATGACCGCGCTCGCCGACAAGGTCGCCGACGAGGGCTACGACG
>CAJLAN010000205.1 GCA_905204635.1 uncultured Collinsella sp.
GTCGCCGCCCGCAAAGGAGTGCGTGCCCCAGCCGGCAAGCGTCGAGGTGTCGTGCGTCGAGGTGTACAGGATCTTGCCCGGCGTGGGATGAATTCCGCAGCGAACGTCGTAGTTGCTAAACTCCAGTACGTCCATGCCGGGGAAGCCACAGGTCGAAGCCATTGCGCGAACACCAGGCGTCAAATAGCCCAGGTCCTCGGCAATAAAGTTGAGCGGACCCAGCTCGTCGTAGGCCGTCTGGAACAGGTCCTTGCCCGGGCCAGCCAGCCAGCGACCGTCAGAACAGGCCTTACCGGCGGGGATGCTAAAGTAGCTGTGGAAACCCAGGAAGTGGTCCAGGCGCACGCGGTCGTAGAGTGCGAACGCACGGCGCAGGCGGTCGAGCCACCAGCGATAGCCATTCTCCTTCATGTGATCCCAGCGGAAGGTGGGGTTGCCCCAGACCTGGCCCTCGGGTGCAAAGTTGTCGGGCGGCGCCCCCGAAATCTCAATCGCCTTGCCGGTGTCGGACAGCCAGAAGTTTTCGGGCTCGCTCCATGCGTCGGCCGAATCATCCGAAACATACATAGGAATGTCACCGATGACCTCGATGCCCTTCTTGTGTGCATAGTTCATAAGCTCGCACCAAGCAAGGTCAAAGCGATACTGCATGTACGCCTGCAGCTCGGCCTCGTCGTGGAAGCGCTTGTCATCGATCAGGTGCTCGTTGTAGCGCGCGACATCCGCCGGCCATTCGTGGCGCGACAGTCCCTCAAAGTGCTTCTTTACCGCCATGTAGACGCAGTACTTCTCGAGCCAGTCGGCATTGCGATGTTTAAACGCGGTGTAGAGCGGGTCGGCATCCTCGCCGCCGCGGGCCTTCCAGGTGACGAAGTCGGCAGCCAGCTCCTCGTGGCTCTCGGGCAGCAGGTCGATATTGCCTGCAAAGGCCGAAGGACCGGCGTAAGGGGAGCGGAAGAAGTCCGTGGGATTGACGGGCAGGACCTGCCAGTAGCGCATGCCCATGGCGGCCAGATGGTCGATAAAGCGACGCGTGGGCGCACCGATTGTGCCGGGCTTGCCGTCATCAGTCGGTACCGACGTGATGTGGCATACGACGCCCGCGCCGTGATCGAGCGGCTCCTGCAGGCGCTTCTCGGCATGGTGATAGATGATCGAAGAGCCCAGCGCGTACAGGTCGAGCGTAACCGTGCCGGGTTCCATTTCGCACTCGTGGCCGCTAATTACATCGCTCGCACATTCGCCGAGCGCCGGAATTGTCACGCGGTGCGAATTGCGGAGGCTGCGGTTGATGATGACGGTCGCGGACTCGCCATCCTTGCCCGTACGGTTGTAGGCAAGTACCTCGTCATTGAGCGCGAAGGCCTTGATCTCGCCATCGATCATAAACGGCAGCGCGCGGCGCACGGCCGAGGCATTCTTGACGATCGCGAACGTATCGAAGTCGTGCAGGTTTTCCTTGGTCGGCATGGTGCGGCGATTGCCCGGATCGGTGAGACCCTCCAAGCCGTACTCGTCACCGTAATAGATTGAGGGAACGCCCGGGAACGTCATCTGCATGAGCGTCGCCAGCCAAAAGCGGCTCTTGGCCAGGCCCATGGAGTTCTCGTCCAGGCGCCATTTGCTGCGCTCGCTCTCGGGCAGCTGCGACTCGTCGGGGCCACCGCCGAGCACCGAGATAATGCGCGGGCGGTCGTGGCTCGACAGCAGATTGAGCGCGCAGGATAATGCCTCGCGCGGGTAGTTCTCGCGCAGGGTCTCGATATCCTCGGCAGCCTGATAGGCGTTCTTGTAGCCCATCAAAAAGCCAATGACCATGTCGCGGAAGGGGTAATCCATAGCAGAGTCAAGCTCGGAGCCCTGCAGGTAGCGGCGCAGATGACCGTAGCTAATCTTGTTGGAAGCGTCTTCCCAGACTTCGCCGAGCAACAGTGCGTCAGGCTTTTCGGCAAGTACGGCCTTTTTGATCTCGGCCAAGAAGTCGTCGGAAAGCTCGTCGGCCACGTCCAGACGCCAGCCATGGGCGCCAGCGCGCAGCCATTTGCGAATCACGCCGTCCTTGCCCAGGAGCCGCTCGCGTACCAGCTCGGAGCTCTCATTGATGGCGGGCATATTGCCCACGCCCCACCAGCAGTCGTACGAGCCGTCCTCATGGAAATAAAACGCATCGCGCCACGGCGAATCCTTGCTCTGCCACGCGCCCACGCCGGGGTAGTTGCCGTAGCGGTTGAAGTAGATCGAATCGTCGCCCGTGTGGTTGAACACACCGTCCAAAATGATGGAAATGCCCAGCTTCTCGGCTGCCTCGCACAGCTCAGTAAAGTCCTGCTCGGTGCCCAGAATCGGATCGATCTTGGTGTAATCGGCGGTGTCGTAGCGGTGGTTGCTCGCGGCTTCAAAAATGGGGTTGAGGTAGATGGCTGTAAAGCCCAGCTCGGCGATTCGAGGCAGGTCTTCCTGGATACCCTTGAGCGATCCGCCGTAGAAGTCCCAGGTCTTGATGGAGCCGTCCTCGGCGCGCTCGTACACAGGCGGCTCGTTCCAGTCCTCGACCATCCGGCGCTGGATTCCGTTGCGCGGTTTTTCGACCTCGGCCAGCGTGCGCTCGCGCCAGTGCTCGTCGCGGGCATAGCGATCGGGGAAGATCTGGTAGACCATTCCGCGCTCGTACCACTCGGGTCGAACTTCGCGGTGTTTGTAGACGGTGACCTGGAATGACGGCACCTCGGCGTAATCGTAGGTTATGCCTTCGCCGCCGGTGCGGCCCTGCGGTGCGCCCAGGCGAACCTCGGGCTGGCCCTCGATATTGCAGATAAAGCTGTACCAGATAAGACAGGGCTCGGCGCACTCCAGCTCGACGGTAAAGATGCCGTCGCCCTCGTGCGTCATGGGATACCGAGACTCACCGATCTCATCGACCCAGGTGCGCAGCGTAAGCGTTGCCTGGTTGGGGTCGGCATCCTCCAAAATCACCGAGAGGGAAACGGAAGTTCCAGTGGTCACAGCGCCAAACGGAGTGCGAAACTGCGGCAGACGGCTGTTGTGTATCAATCTCATAGTACGGTCCAGTTCAATAGAATCACGGCCTGCGGGCCATGGGCTTTACGCACAGGATGTAAGTATATCTGTTGTACACAGGCTGTATAAACAACATCCGTTTACCATCGGCGAACGGTTGTCCTAGAAAATCGTTTTACCAACTATCAACAGAGAAGGGGCGCCCGGTTGGAGCGCCCCTTACATAGGGTTTGATTAGGTTTTGGATCGTCTGTGGGCTAGCGGCGCTTGCGGGTGGCCGTGGCCTTGCGGACGGACGTCTTCTTGGACGGAGCCTTTTTCTCTGCCGGAGCGGCGGGGGAGACCGGGGCCTTCTTGGCGGGCTCGGTCTTTGCAGTAGCCTTCGGAGCGGTCTTGACCTCAGCGGCCTTCGGTGCCGGCTCGGCCTTTACTGCGGGCTTGTCCTCGGCCGTAGCCTCTGCCTTGGGAGCAGCGGCCTTGGTCGTGGCCTTTTTGGCCGTCGTCGTAGCGCGCTTGCGCGTGGTGGTCTTGGCGGCCGGCTTTGCCTCGGCCTTGGGCTC
>CAJLAN010000206.1 GCA_905204635.1 uncultured Collinsella sp.
ACGGCATTGGCAAGGAGTTCCACGAGGACCCGTTTGTGGGCTTTACCACCGAGGCACCCGATGTGGACACCATCATGGCCCCGGGTATGGTCTTTACCATCGAGCCCATGGTCAACGCCGGAGCGCCCGACATCAAGATCAGCAAGGGCGACGGCTGGTGCGTGCGCACCAAGGACGGTAGCGATTCGGCCCAATGCGAGGTACAGCTCGTGGTGACCGAGGACGGCTACGAGCTGCTGAGCTGGTAGCCGTGGATGCGCCGGATGCTGATGGGCACGCTCGTCTTGCGTCCGGCGTTTTATTTGAACGTTTTGCCTGATAAAACCTGCCAAAAATAAACCTGTCCCCTTTTGACAGGTTGGACGGAGAGGACTGTTTGTGAACATCCTGGTTTTACTGCCCGTCAACGATCGTCACCGCGCGATCCTCGAGTCGAGCGCTCCGGGCGAGGACTTTACCTACACGAACGCCGACGCCGCCACACGTGAACAGGTCGCCGATGCCGACGTGATCCTGGGCAACATTGACCCTGACATGCTCACGGCATGCGAGCATCTCCAGCTGTTGCAATTGCAGACCGCCGGCTATGACGATTACTTGGCCGCCGGCACCGTGCCGGCTGAAGCCAAGCTGTCTTGCTCGATCGGCGCCTACGGCCAGGCCGTGAGCGAGCACATGTTTGCCATGGTCCTTTCCATGATGAAGCGCCTGCCCGGCTATCACGACTTGCAGCGCGAGCATCGCTGGGAGGATTTGGGGCCGGTTACCTCGCTCAAAAATGCCAACGTGCTGGTGCTGGGCGCGGGCGACATTGGCGGCCACTTTGCCACGCTCTGCCGCAGCATGGGTGCGCACGTCCGCGGCATCAAGCGCCATCCGCTTGTCTACCCCATTGTGTTTGAGGACATGGACGGCATGGACGCCCTACCTGAGCGCTTGGCGGAGGCCGACATCGTCGCATCCTTTATGCCGAGCACACCCGAGACCCGCGGCCTGGCGAACGCCGAGTTCTTCGCCGCGATGAAGCCGGGCGCCTTCTTTGCCAACGGCGGCCGCGGCGACCTTGTGGTCGCCGACGACTTGGTTGCCGCTCTGGAGTCGGGACACCTCGGAGGCGCTGCGGGCGACGTCACCGACCCCGAGCCGCTGCCTGAGGCAAGCCCCCTGTGGGATGCGCCCAACATGCTCATCACGCCGCACGTCTCCGGTTGGTTCCATCTGGAGGCTACGCTCAACAATGTGGTCGACATCGCCGCGGAGAATCTGCGTCACCTGCAGGCCGGCGAGACCCTGCGCTGCTGGATCGAGCATTAGATTGTTCCGGCGTTTTACCAAACGCCGGAACCCCTCGACGCTGCGAGCCCCATGGGTTCCGCCGTTCTAACGAACGGCGAGCCCGCCGTTTGGCCAATCTGCCGTTCAATTTCAAAGGCGCGACCAGAAGGTCAGCGCCTTTTCATTTCACGGCACCTTGGCTCAAACGGCAGACTCTCGCTGACTTTTGCTCAACCTGTGGGGTCTTCAAATTGCTAGAGCGTTGCTAAGTAATTCTTTGCGTCTTCTACGCTCATTGCTGCGACAGGCGCGTGTGAACAGAGTTTGGCATCGTTGGTGACCAGGAGATCTGCCTTTGCGCGCATTGTCGCAGCGATGATTAAATCGTCTTCGTAATCGCTATGGAGATTGCGCTGCTTGCTCGCCATCCATATGTCACTCAGGTCGCAGGGTACCGGCGTGGCAAGTTGCGACAACACGTCGAGGCAATCCCATGCAAGTGATGTCGCCGCCACGGCGGCATCTTGGGATAGTGAGCCATGCTCGCGCCGATACCACGCCTTATGTTCGCTCGAAATCAAATAGAACAGGTCTTTGGACGATGTCGCCGCATACAGCAAATCAACCTGAGCCGCGCATGCATCACGTAGAAACTCAATCGCCGCCGAACGACCACGTCGTGAGGGAATGAAGTAATCGAGCCACACGTTGGTGTCAACCAAGATGCGCTTTGGATTCTCACTCACAGAGCCAGCTCATCTCCTCGCCGTAGCGATCCGCATAGGCATTCCGTTTGAGTTCTTCATCGCCCGAGGGCTGCACCTTAGCCAAGTCAATTTCCGAGTCACGACAAGCAGCAGCGAACAGTTGCGAACCCTGGTCGATGAGTTCGAGCTTGTGTTTGGCGACTTTCTCCCGCTCGCGCTGTTCCGCCCGGGCACGACTGGGCAGCAGGATATCCTCGAGCGCGCCGGGGCGATCGGCCAGTGACTCTGCAAGTTGCCAGAGCGCTCGCACCGCTTGGCTCGGCGTCATACCGGCCCTGGAGAGAGCGGCGTCCCCACTCCTTTTAAGATCGGCATCGAGACGCACATTGATCTGAGCGGCTGTTGTGGTCATGACCCCTCCTTAATACTTCAAAACTATCATAAAACTCTATGGTAGATACGTAAAGCATGTATAGCATTTATAAACATTAGCCGTACTCTGTACACAAAAAGCCGCCGAGGCACACTACACCTCGGCGGCCACGTATCACAGATCTAGTTCGGTTTCACCCTTTGCATTCGCCCAGATGAAACCTGCCAAAATGAACCTGCCCCTTTTTGGTCGATTTTAGAGCTCCACGCTTTCGGCGCCGTTGATGGTTAGGTTTCGCTCGTAGAAGGCCGTGAGGGCGCGGATAGCGTACATAACGTCGCGCACACCGCCGGTCTCGTAGCTCGAGTGCATGGCCAGCTGCGGCAGGCCCACGTCCACGGCATGCATGCTCGCCTGCATATTGGACAGATTGCCGAGCGTGGAGCCGCCGGCCATGTCGCTCTTGTTGGCGAAGGCCTGCGTGGGCACGTCGGCGTCATCGCAGATGGCCTGGAACACCGCGCGGCTAAAGGCATCGGTGCAGTAGTGCTGGTTGGCCGCCTCCTTGATGACGATGCCGCCGTTGAGCACGACCTGGTTGCGGACATCGCACTTCTCGGCGTGGTTGGGGTGCACGGCATGCGCGTTGTCGCAGCTCACAAGCATCGAGGCGGCAAGTGCGCGATGGTACGACTCGTCGTCAAAGCCCAGCGAGCCGTTAATGCGACGCAATGCATCGGCCAAGAACGTCGACATGGCGCCCTGCTTGGTCTCGGAGCCAACCTCCTCGTTATCGAAGCAGCAGAAGACCGAGACATCGTGCGCGTTCTCGGCACCCAAAAATGCCTGCAGCGAGGTGTAGGCGCAGGCCAGGTCGTCGAGCTTGGGCGTCGAGATAAACTCGTCGGCCCAGCCCCAAATTCGCGCATCCTGACGATTGACCAGGAACAGATCGCGGCCCAAAATTTGCTCGGGCTCAACGTCCAACTCGTCGGCGATCAGGGCGTCAAAATCTCCCTGCTTGAGTTCGCCGGTGCTGATGAGTGGGCACAGGTCGACGGCTCGGTTGGGAGCAAAGCCCTCGTTAACGCCGCGGTTCATGTGGATAGCAAGGCTCGGAATGATAGCGACCTCGCGCTCGGTGGCAAGCAGGCGGCTCTCAATACGGTCGCCCTCGCGCACCA
>CAJLAN010000207.1 GCA_905204635.1 uncultured Collinsella sp.
TTGCCGGTGCCCCGCGTCTCGCTCGCCTTGTGCGCATGACGGCAGCCAACGTTGGTGCCCTGTGCTCTATGTCTGTCGATCGCATCGAGGACATCCGCATGGCTGCTGAGGAGGCTTTCATCTTTGGTTGCACCGCGGTCGACTGCGATGACATCACCATCAAATTCGATGTCGATGAGACCCACGTTGGCATGACTATTACCTTTGGCGATCAGGCTACGGTCGACGAGGATGACCAGGCCGCTGTGTATGCCGAGCTCATTTTGGCGAGCGTGTGCGACTCCTACGAAAAGACTGCGGCGCCCCTGACGCTTTCCCTCGACCTCAAGGCGGATATCTAATATGACCGAACGTTCCCGGAGCGGCAAGACCGCTTGGGACAAGGAGAAAACCCGCGAGCTGTTTCGTCGCTATAAAGAGACCGGTGACCCGGACGCACGCGAGCAGCTCGTCATGTCCCACATGAACCTGGTAAGGTTTCTTGCCAACAAATTTAAGAACCGCGGCGAGCCGCTCGATGACCTTATGCAGGTTGGCTATTTGGGCCTGCTCAAGGCTATCGACCGCTTTGACCCTGAGCGCGGACTCGAGTTCACCACGTTTGCCACGCCTACCATCTTGGGCGAGATCAAGCGTCACTTCCGCGACAAGGGTTGGAGCGTGCGCGTGCCCCGTCGCTTGCAGGAGCTCTCGGCCAAGGTCAACCAGGCTACCGACAAACTTACCAACGAGCTGCAGCGTTCGCCTAAGGTTGAGGAGATCGCTGAGTATCTAGATGTGACTGTCGATGAGGTCCTCGAGGCTATGGAATCGTCTTCGGCTTATACCTCGGTGCCCATCGAGGCTCCTGGTGCGTCCGATTCCGACGATGCCCCCTCGATTCTCGACCGTTACGCCGACGACGACAACGAGCTCGACTTTACCGATGACCGCCTAGTGATCGAGGAAGCCATTCGCGATTTCTCGCCGCGCGAGCGCGAAGTCATCGAGCTGCGCTTTGTAAAGGGCATGACCCAGATCGAGATCGCCAAGAAGCTGGGTATTTCTCAGGTGCAGGTTTCGCGTCTGCTGCGCCGCACGCTTAAGAAGATTCAGGACAAGATCGACCCCGACGGAGTGATGATTCGTTCATGAGTGAGCACCCTCAACAAACCGATCGCGTGCTGCGCGACACCCGCATTCTGACGCTGCGCATTTGGGCTGTTGTCGGCTGCATTGTTATTGCTGCTGTCATCTTTAACCTTATGGGCATCCTGGCACCGGTTATTGAGTTTCTTGCCGTCGGCTCCATCATTGCTTTTGTGATGTCCCCGATCACCAACTGGCTCGAGCACCATGGCGTGAATCGCGGCATCGGTTCGCTTATCGCGCTTATTGTTGTTGTTGCCGTGCTCGTCGGTGTCGTTTGTATCTTGTCGCCGATTCTCTTTGGTCAGATCATGGAAGTTCTGAGCCGCCTGCCCGAGCAGCTTCGTGTTGCGGGTGGCGACCTCAACGAGATGATCTCGCATGCCAAGACGCTCAACAATACGCCGCTCAAGGAGTATTTGGACGATAATCTTTCGTCCCTGGTTACCGTGGCATCGAAGTATGTGTCTCAGATTGCTGCCGAGCTTGGTCGCGGTGTGTTCCCGCTCATCACCAATACGGCCTCGCAGTTGTTCGTGATCTTCCTTGGTCTGGTGCTTGCCTACTGGATGGCCTGCGACTACCCTCGCATGCATCACGAGATTTGCACCATCATCGGTCAGGAGAAGGAGACCTCGTACCGCTTTATGGTCGCCATCCTTTCTCGCTCTGTCGGCGGCTACATGCGCGGTATGGTCGTGACGTCCATCTGCGGTGGTTTCCTCGCCTTTATCGGTTTTATGATCATCGGTCATCCGTATGCGGCGCTCATGGCTATCTTTACCGGCATCATGCATTTGGTTCCGGTCGTCGGTCCCTGGGTGAGCGCAGCAATCGCCACGGTACTCGGTTTCATGTTCAGCCCCATGTTGGCGTTATGGACGCTCATCGTGACGATGGTCGCGCAAAACGTCACCGACAATGTGATTTCGCCTAAGGTCATGCAGAGCTCAGTGCAGGTGCATCCCATTATGAGCCTCACGGCGCTCGTTATTGGTTCGGCACTCATGGGGCCCATCGGCATGATTATTGCCATCCCGCTTTGTGCGGCCCTCAAGGGCATCTTCGTGTACTACTTCGAGAATGAGACCGGCCGTCAGCTTATGGCCTATGACGGCGCCGTGTTTAAGGGCACGCCGTACCGCGATGCCGATGGCAACCCGGTCGCCGCCTACGACGCGCTCGGCGACGACACTTTCATTTACGAGTCCGAGCTCATCGGCAACGAGACTGCGCCCGAGGCCCAAGCGATGCCTAAGCCCGAGTTCGATAATCCCTGGATCTAGCTCTCGGGTTTGCAACCCGATGCCACGGGCTTCTTCAAGAATCCCTTCGCCAAGGACGATGACTCCAACTCGGACGACGATACCAAAACCGGCATCGACGGCTCCATGGACGATTCGGATTCTAAATAGGCCCTATTAACGTTTCTTGAAGTTGTAAATGACAATAAACGCGAGCAAAGCGATTGATAAGGGGCCGGCTACATAGAAAAAGAGAACGTCAATTGCGCGTAGAGTGTAATAAGCCTTATCGCCGGACATTACTGCATACAATACGTAGCCAAATGCTGGTTGGTTTGCGTACCAGCAGGAGAAGGCCAAGAGCGCTAAAAGTGCTAGTACCAGAAGTGCATTCAGGACAAATCGTCTACTTTTCATCGATCGCTCCTTCCGGGTGACTCTTATATGTAATTCTACAGCAGTCCTTTTTCAAAGGATCGCACAGTACTGAATAACGTGCACTTTCGCTGGAGGGTCGCTGTTTGGCGGCCCTCTTTTTTGCACTTGCGCGGTGGGATGGTAATATCGTTACGTTTGAACTGTTTCGATGTGAAACCGAGGAGATTCCCTCTATGAGTGCTGACTACCCGTCAATGACTACGGCCGAGATCCGCTCCAAGTTCCTCAACTTCTTTGAGGAGCGCGGTCTTAAGCTCTATCCTTCTTCGTCCCTCGTCCCCGATGATCCCTCGCTGCTGCTTGCCAACGCCGGCATGAACCAGTTTAAGGAGTACTACCAGGGCAAGAAGACTATGAAGGAGATCGGCGCGATTTCCTGCCAGAAGTGCGTCCGCACCAACGACATCGATTGCATCGGCGAGGACGGTCGTCACCTGTCGTTCTTCGAGATGCTCGGCGATTTCTCTTTTGGCGGCGTCTCCAAGGAGCAGGCTTGCGCATGGGCCTTTGAGCTCATCACCAAGGAGTTCAAGCTGCCGCTCGACCGCCTGTACTTTACCGTCTTTACCGAGGACGACGAGACCCACGACGTGTGGCGTTCTCTGGGCGTTGCCGAGGACCACATCTCCCGCCTGGGCGAGGACGACAACTTCTGGGCCGCTGGCCCCACCGGCCCCTGCGGTCCGTGCTCCGAAATCTACTTTGACATG
>CAJLAN010000208.1 GCA_905204635.1 uncultured Collinsella sp.
TGGTAGAGCGGCTCGCCGATGGAACCCGGCTCCTTGGTGCGGTCCATGACGGCAATCTTCTTGACGGTCTCGGGGAGAACGTCGACAAAGTGCTTGATGGAGAACGGACGGAACAGGCGAACCTTGACCAGGCCGACCTTCTCGCCGTGAGCGTTAAGGTAGTCGATGACTTCCTCGAGCACGTCGCAGAAGGAGCCCATGCACACGACGACGCGATCGGCATCGGGAGCGCCGTAGTAGTTGAACAGGCCGTAATCGGTGCCGAGCTTCTCGTTGATCTTCTTCATGTAGCCCTCGACGACGGCGGGAAGCTCGTCGTAGACCTTGTTGCAGGCCTCGCGGTTCTGGAAGAAGATGTCGCCGTTCTCGTGGCTACCGCGGGTGTGCGGGTGCTCAGGGTTGAGCGCGTGGTCGCGGAAAGCCTGGACAGCGTCCATGTCGCACATCTCGGCCAGATCCTTGTAGTCCCACATGGCGACCTTCTGGATCTCGTGGCTGGTGCGGAAGCCGTCGAAGAAGTTAAGGAACGGAGTCTTGCCCTCGATGGCGGCAAGGTGGGCCACCGGCGAGAGGTCCATGACCTCCTGGACGTTGCCCTCGGCGAGCATGGCGAAGCCGGTCTGACGGCAGGCCATGACGTCGGAGTGATCGCCAAAGATGTTCAGGGCGTGGGAAGCGACGCAACGCGCGGAGACGTGGAAGACGCCCGGGAGCTGCTCGCCCGCGATCTTGTACATGTTCGGGATCATCAGGAGCAGACCCTGAGAAGCCGTGTAGGTGGTGGTCAGAGCACCGGCGCCCAGCGAACCGTGAACGGTACCGGCTGCACCTGCCTCGGACTCCATCTCGACGACCTTGACCGGGGTGCCGAAGATATTCTTGCGACCCTGGGCCGCCCACTGGTCGACATGGTCGGCCATCGGGCTGGACGGCGTAATGGGATAGATTCCCGCTACCTCGGTGTACGCATACGAAACATATGCGGCCGCCTCGTTGCCGTCCATAGACTTAAACTTACGCGCCATATACCCCTCTCCTCTCATATAGGTATACAGGCCCCGGCGATCGCCGGGATGTTGGCGTGATGGGATTTACGCTGTTGCTTCCAATCATCTGGCAGGCAGGCTCAGCAGCAGGTACGTGGCGTGGAGAGAAGACATGCCGAGGCGAGGGCCAGCTGATGCGCCCCACAGACCCGACCGCCCGTCTTGCACATGACCGAGCGCCGCAAAGGCCGCATGCCGGATGCTCCCGGGCACGCCCCGGCGATGGGAAGCGCCCGCAACGGAAATCCGCATGCGGGTTTATTGTACCCCGCCGTCAAGTGTAATTTCGGCAAATATAGGCGGGCGGTAAAGGTTTACCTCAGGTGACTGCCGGGAGCAAAATGATCCCTTGGGGACGGAGGGACCATTTGGCAGGACTGGCTAGAGGGCACCGAAGAGAATGGCGTAGGTAGTGGATTCGCCGAGCTTGAGCTCGTCGCCGGGATTGAGTTGGGCGGAACGGCCGGGCTCGACCTGAATGCAGACGCGCGTGGCCCCGTTTACCACCACGGTTCCGTTGGTGGACGACAAGTCCTCGACGTGCCAGATATTTTGAGCATCGCACCAGATATGGGCATGGCGGGCCGAGACATCGTCGCCGACGTCGGTAATATCGCCCTCACCAGTGGCCAGCGCGCCAATCTCAACACCCTGCTCGCTCGGCTGAATCCAGCGCGGGGCGCTCACGACAAAACTGTTTTGCACGCGCAGCAAGCCCAAGGGGTGCGCCGGGGCGGGTTCGCGTTCGCCCGCGGTCATCGACATGCCAAGCGAACGCGGCGTGGATGTTCCTCCGCCACAGGTCGCGTGCGCGTAGTCGATGGCATAGTTCACCGAGGACCGCACATCCGCCGAACAACCGACGGCGACAAACAGCACCAGCACGGCCTCGGCGCGCTCGGCGGGCATGAGTTCCGCCGCCTGGGACAGGCGATCGAGCGCGTTGCGATAGAGATTCGTGTCCTGGTGGCACTCTTCGAGCGCGCGTACCATCGGTTCACCTGCAGGACCGCACGCCATATTGATCACAGCCGTGGAGTCCATGGGATTTCGCTGGCGCAGGGCCAGTTGCGACATAATACGCGCAGCCGAGGTACCGTATTCGGCAAAGTAGCGCTGCTGAAGCGTGCCGACCGGCGCGCGAACGATAAAGCGGGAAACCCAAGAGCGATCGGCGGCTCGGCTCTGCGGGCTGCGGCCGTCGGCGAGCGGACGGGACGAAAGCACCAGGCCGCACAGCTCGATATGGCTCAGATGCGCCGCGCGCTTAAAGATGTCAAACATGGCCCCGCATGGGGTGAGCTCAACTTGAGATGCCATGACCTAGGCCTCCTTGGTCGTAGAAATAGAATCGGACGATACTTCGACAGGTCCGCCAAAAGTACGGGCAGCTGCGGCTCCACCGGCAAGCGGAGTCGCCATCTGGGCTTTTGTGCGTCGCGGTGCCGAAACGGGAAGTTCAAAGGCAAAGCCCATCGCAAGCAAAAACCACGTAAGCGTATAGGTTGCAACCAGAGCGGCAACAAGGCCGCCCATCACGGCGCGTTGGGAAAATACGCTACATGCAGCCACAACCAGCACCGGAACCTCGCAGGCAGAAAGCGCAAGCACACCCTGCAGGAAGCCCGAGCGCCGATCGCGCGCAAGTGCCCCCGCGGCAACGCCGGCTATGCCTGGCAGCGCCAACGCCAGTGCGGCAATAATACCCGGTAGCGACCCAGACCACACGAGCGATCCCAAAGTCGCCGTCACGCGAGCGCCCGACGCCAGCAGCGCGGCCGAAACCACGACCACAGCCCAAACCACGCCACAGACGACCGTCGCGCCGACCATCAGCGCGCGACGCACCGCGCGGCCAGACGCATCCATGGGGCACGGCGTGAGCGGCTCGCCGCGGAGCGAACGACCGACATTTTGCGCATAGTGGTCACAAAACGCCGAGAGCGCCGCCTCGACCGCCGCCGGCTCGGGACGATCTTTTTGATGGCTGGACAGACAGGCCATCACCACGTCGAACAGCTGGGCATCGACAAACGCCAGCGCATCGCGTAGCTCTTCGGAATCCGGCTCAAGCCCTAGCTGCTGGGCCTGCTCGGCCGCGGCGAGCGCCACATCGGGCTCACGACGAAGCAGCTGAGTCAAATCACAACCGGGCGCATGGGCACCAATGGGATAGTCGGGCCGCGTGTCCATTTTGAGACGGTAGGGGCTCGCGATGTCGCGCGTCCTTTTGCGCGAACCCGAGGCGCCCGAAGTGCTCGGCGCGGCTTCGTATGGCGCGACGCCGGCAATGAGCTCGTAAACCGTGCTTGCCGCGGCATAGACGTCGATCGCCGGCGACATACGCAAAGCGCGCAGGTCGGGAATATCGTCGGTGAGCATCTCGGGCGGAGCGTAGGCCACCGTCGCGCGACGCAGCGTCGCATAACGCTCCGTAAACGACGCCTTGCCGCCGGTACCGGCCAA
>CAJLAN010000209.1 GCA_905204635.1 uncultured Collinsella sp.
CGAGCGCCATGCCGGCGTAGCGTGCCAAACTACCCAGGCTGCCCGCAAAGCCGAGCGCTTCGCGCGGAGCCGAGCCCATATACAGCGAGTTGTTGGGGCTCTGGAAAATCGACGTACCGCACGACATAAACGCGGCACAGCACACAATCACAGGGATGGAAGAGTGCTCGTCGAGCGTACTTACCGCAAAGAGCCCGCACACGTACACGCCCAGGCCGACCGCCGTGGGACCCTCGCAGCCAACACGGTCCGAAACCGCACCCGAAAGCGGGCCGATAAAGGCATTCACCATCGGCAGCGCCAAAAACAGCAATCCGGAAATGTCGGAACCAAAGCCGTGGGCGTCCTGAAAATAGAACGGCAGGATAAACTCGGATGCGCCAATACCAACGAACACGATGAGCATGCAGGCAAGGTTGATGGTAAAGGCCGAATTTGCAAAGCAGCGACGAGTGGCCTCGGCAAGGGACATGGGACGGTCGCCGGCCTCCGGCTTAACATGCGGCAACGTGTAGAGCCCCACGATAAACGAGATGACGCCAATGGGCAGGTTGATGAGGAAGATGCTCTCCCAGGGAAAGCTTGCCACCAGCATGCCACCGAGCACGGGGCCACACATCATGCCGAGGGCCACGAAGGTCGCGAGAATACCCATGGCACGGCCTCGTTCGCGCGCCGGAAACGACTCGGTGATGATACCCATGTTGTTGGCCATGGCCGCCGCGCAACCGACACCCTGAACAATGCGTGCCAGGATAAGAACCTCGAGCGAGGACGAAAGGCCGCACAGCAGCGAACCGACCGAAAAGACGATGACGCCCAGCTGGAACACATTCACCTTGCCGCGCACGTCGCCCAGACGGCCAAACGGCAACATAGCCACGCATGTCGCAAGCAGATACACCGAGCTTACCAGCTGAATGCGATCGAGGCCCACGCCCAGCTCCTTTTGCATCACGGGCAGCGCCACGGTCACGACGGTCGAATCCAGACACACCATAAACGTCATGATGAGCACGGTAAACAGAATCGCCCACTTGTTCTTGCCATGGGTGTCGCCCTCTAGGGCAATGTGCTCGCGGCGCAGCTGCTCTGCAGTTTTCTCCATATCCATCCTTTCGAGTGGCCCAACGCAAAAAAACGGGGCCCCAATCGCCTGTAAACAGTCGCAATTGGGGTCCCGCCTACGGAATCGGAACGGAAGGCCACCGAAGCTTTCTGCCAGCATCGGCGCCTTGTGCGAACGCTAGCCTAGCACTGCTCGAGCGCCTGCTCAAGGTCGGCAATCAGATCGGCCGTGTCCTCGAGGCCGCACGACAGGCGCACCATGTCGGCGGAGATACCGCAGGCGATGAGCTCCTCATCGTTCATCTGGCGGTGCGTAGCGTTAGCGGGATGCAGGCAGCAGGTGCGGGCGTCGGCCACATGCGTGGCGATCTGGGCGAGCTTGAGGCTCTTCATAAAGGTCTCGGCCGCCGCGCGACCACCATTAAAGCCAAAGCTCACAACGCCGCAGGTACCGTTTGGCATGTACTTCTGAGCGAGGTCATAGTACTTGTCGCCCTCCAGGCCTGGATAGCTCACGAAGCGCACCTTGGGATGGCTCTGCAGGAACTTGGCAACGGCCAGGCCGTTCTCGCAATGACGCGGCATGCGCACATGCAGGCTCTCGAGCGAGCTGTTCAAGAAGAACGCCGCCTGCGGGTTCTGCATGGGGCCAAGATCGCGCATGAGCTGCGCGGTGGCCTTGGTAATGAAGGCGCCCTCGCGACCGAACTTCTCGGCATAGGTCACGCCATGGTAGCTCTCGTCGGGCGTGGTGAGACCCGGGAACTTGTCCGCATGGGCCATCCAGTCAAACTGGCCATGGTCAACGATCACGCCGCCCAGATAGGCAGCATGTCCATCCATGTACTTGGTAGTGGAGTGCGTAACGATGTCGGCGCCCCATTCAAAGGGACGGCACATCACGGGCGTCGGGAAGGTGTTATCGACCATCAGCGGCACGCCGTGGTCATGCGCAGCCTTGGCAAAGCGCTCAATATCGAGCACGGCAAGGGCGGGATTGGCGATCGTCTCGCCAAAGACGAGCTTGGTATTGGGCTCAAAGGCTGCCTCGAGCTCTTCATCAGTGCAGTCGGGGGCAACGAACGTGCAGGTCAGCCCCATACGGCCCATGGTGTGGGCGAGCAAGTTGTACGTGCCGCCATAGATGGCAGAGCTCGCGACCACGTGATCGCCGGCACCGGCCACGTTAAAGATCGCGAGGAAGTTCGCAGCCATGCCCGAGCTCGTGAGCATCGCGGCAGTGCCGCCCTCCATCTCGCAGATCTTGGCGGCAACCAGATCGCACGTGGGGTTCTGCAGACGGCTGTAGAAATAGCCCGACTCCTCCAGGTCAAACAGCTTGCCCATGTGCTCGGACGTGTCGTACTTCCACGTGGTGGACTGGTAGATGGGCACCTGGCGCGGCTCGGCATCTCCCGGGTGATAGCCGCCCTGAACACATGTAGTACCGATGGTCTGCTCGCTCATATCTAGCTCCCTTGCCTGGGTTACGTTTTATTCGGTTCACGATACCGCTACCCCGCACCCCTCTCAACCCATCCCCAAGGTGGGTTATGAGACAAATTGATCCGGGGCATTTATCTCAAGCCTTGGACATTTGCTCGATAGATAAAAATGAGGCATACATGAAGCTCTCGATGATTACATGCACCGGCACGGGTACCATAGGCGGGTACACCGTGACCAAGGAGACAACGATGAAGCAAATCGATACGGCCCAGCTCGACATCACCGCCTGTCAGGCTCAGGCTGCCGAATACCACGCCCGTGGCTTTAACTGTGCACAGGCCGTCGCCTGTACGCTCGCGCCTGCCGTCGGGCTCGACCCCCAGGTCGCCTTTACCCTCACCGAGGGCTTTGGCGCCGGCATGGGCGGCATGACCGAGACCTGCGGCGCCATCTCGGGCGCCGTGGCCATCATGGGCTTCGTGATGAGCGACGGCATGGAAAACCCCAAGACCAAGGGCCAGACCTACAAGCTGTCGCGCGAGATTGCCAAGCGTTTTGGCGAGAAGAACACGACGACTGTCTGCGGCACGCTCAAGGGCATCGGATCGGACAAGGGTCCGCTCCGCAGCTGCCCCGGCTGCATCGACGATGCCGTCGAGATCGCCTGCGATGTGCTAAAGCAGCTCGCCGAGTAAACGGCGGCAACAGAAAAACGACGGCCGGCGCACTTGGGATTCATCCAAAAGCACGCCGGCCGTCGCCGTTAGAAATCGGCAAATTCAGGAGGGCCGACCTCAATCTCCTCGCGCCCCGCCATAAGCTCGCGCATCTTAGCGCAAAACGGCTCCTGCTCCCCCGCTTTAAACACCAAATGAAGTGTCACGGCATCCGCGTAATCGGTATCCGAAACCTTGGCACCCGAATCCTGCGCCAAACGAAGCACCTGCTCATACTGCGGATAGGCCACATGCACGTCAACAGGC
>CAJLAN010000210.1 GCA_905204635.1 uncultured Collinsella sp.
TGCCGCCGCCGGCTTTTCCAACAACGGAACGATTCGCGAGACGCTCGCCGTGGCACTTCCCATGCTGGCCGAGCTGGTAGGGGAGGATCCCGCTTCGGTGACCGTCGAGCTCTAACATTTTGGATGGTACATGGCTCGTCGTACGCCTTCTCAATTGAATATGCTGCTCGCCGTCGATAAGCCGGTGGGTTGTACGTCCCACGACGTGGTATCGCAGTGCCGACGCGCCCTTCATGAGCGACGCGTCGGCCATGCTGGTACGCTCGACCCCATGGCCTCGGGTGTCATGGTGGTGGGCGTGGGCCAGGCGACCCGTCTGCTGGGCATGCTAACCCTCGATACCAAAAGTTATGTCGCCGACATTTCGTTTGGCGTCGAGACCAATACCGATGACGCGGAGGGCGAGGCCGTCCGCACGGTGCCCGTTGCCCCCGAGCTGCGCGATCTCGCTTACGCCCGTGAGCAGCTCGCCGCTATGCTTGGCCCGCAGATGCAGGTGCCGCCAGCGTTTTCGGCCATCTCGGTCAATGGCGTTCGCGCCTATAAGAGTGCTCGCGAGGGCAATGCGGTTGAGTTGCCCCCGCGCCCCGTCGAGGTCTATGCCGCCGACCTGATCGCCGTGGGCGGCGAAGGTGATACGTGTGTGTGGACCGTGGCGTTCTCGGTCAGCAAGGGCACCTATATCCGTGCGCTCGCTCGCGACCTGGGCCGCGCTTGCGATAGCGCCGCGCATATTTCCGCGCTGCGCCGCACGGCCTCCGGTGTTGTTTCACCTGGCGCCTGTGCTGCGGTCGAGGAGCTGTCTCCCGCGTCCGCGGCTGGCTTTGCCCTGGATCCCATTGCGGCCCTGGGCGCCACACGTGTTGACTTGCCGGGCAATCTTGCCGACGACCTGCTCTGCGGCCGACGCATTCCCGTTGAGCGTGCGCTTGCCGATTTCGATTCCTCGAAGGCGCCGTTTGCGTTGGTGCTCGATGGGGGACTCAAGGCGCTCGCCCGCATTGAGGGCGGCCGCTTTGTCATGGAGCACGTGTTTCCGCAGGCAATCGGCGGTGTTCGATGATGTTGTCCGCTCGCGAGCTCGCGCGTGTCTTTTTCGCGGGCGAGTCGGACGAGGCTCGCATCGTTGCTGCCGATACGTTTGATGAGTGTGAGCACTTGGGTGCCGCTTCAATCGCCATTGGCGTGTTCGACGGCGTTCACCGTGGACACCAGGAACTCATCGAAGCGCTTGTCCGTGATACCCGTGCCCATGGCTGTAAGGCGGTCGTGGTTACCTTCGATCCCGACCCGGACGTTGTGGTGAGCCCTTCGCCCGCTCAAAAATTGATGACGACGGCCGACCGTCTGCATGCCTTGGCTCAAACCGGGGTCGATGCGGTGGTGGCCGTTCCCTTTACGCCTGAGGTTGCGGCACTCGACCATGTCGGTTTTCTCGCACTGCTGTCACGCGTAGTCGACATTCGCTCGATTCGCGTTGGCAATGACTTTAGGCTGGGTCGTGGCGGTGCTTCTGGTGTTGCCGAGATGCGCTCCTGGGGTTCCGAGCACGGCGTTGACGTGTATGGTCACGACCTGCTTTGCGAGGGCGGTGAGGCCATTTGCGCCACCCGCATTCGTCATGAGCTGGGACAAGGCCATGTGGAGCTTGCTGCTGAGTTACTCGGCCGTCCGTATATGGTGCGTGGCGGTGTTATTCGCGGCCGTCACGAGGGTTCTGGCATGGGCTTTCCCACGGCAAACTTGCAGGTTCCCGACGGCATTCAGGTGCCAGCCGATGGCGTGTATGAGGGTCTGGTGCTGGTCGATGACACCGCGTGGCCCGCTGCCGTGAACGTCGGCCTGCCGCCAACGTATGCTGACGATGCGGCATCTGCGCATCTCGAGGCTAATTTAATTGGTTATACGGGCGACCTGTACGGCGCTTCCGTTTCGCTGGCGTTTACGCGCTGGCTGCGTCCCTCGCGTGTGTTCGATTCGCTGGATGAGTTGATCGCGACCGTCGAGGGTAATATCGAAGATATTCGTCACAACTTGGGCGATCAGGGGGTGAGCATCCGTGATTAGCGATGAGGAAAAAGACCAGGTACGCGCTGCGTCTGACCTGGTTGCCATCGTGCAGGAAACGGTCGAGCTCAAGCCTCGCGGCCATGAGTTTTGGGGATGCTGCCCCTTCCATGGCGAGAAGACGCCGTCCTTCCACATTATCCCCGCCACGCAGGCGTGGCATTGCTTTGGTTGCGGCGAGGGTGGCGACGTTTTCACGTATATCATGAAGCGCGAGAACCTGAGCTTTCCCGAGTCAATCCGTTACTTGGCCGATCGCGCGGGTATTGAGCTGCATGACACCGGAGATCGCCGCGAGCGCGGCACCAAGCGTGCCCGCATCTACGATCTGTGCGCCGAGACCGCCCAGTTCTACCACACCATGCTCATGCGCGGTAAGGACGGCCGTCCGCGCGAGTACTTTGCCAGCCGCGGCATGGGCGGCGACGTCTGCCGCCGCTACTGCCTGGGCTTTGCACCGGGCCGTAACGCGCTGGTGTCGCACCTGTCCCAGGCGGGTTTTACCCCGCAGGAGATGATCGACGCCAACGTTGCCGTGAGTCGCGGGCGCGGGCAGCTTGCCGACCGCTTTTACGACCGCGTGATGTTCCCCATCTTTGACGAGCAGGGTCACAACATTGCCTTTGGCGGTCGCATTATGGGCGACGGCCAGCCTAAGTATCTCAACACCGCCGAGACGAGCGTGTTTCATAAAAAGCGAAACCTCTACGGCTTTAATTGGGCCAAGGAGTTTATCGTCGCGCAGGATACCGCCATCGTGGTAGAGGGCTATACCGATTGCATCGCCTGCTGGGAGGCGGGGATTAAAAACGTTGTCGCCACGCTGGGCACCGCCCTCACGGAGCATCACGTCAAGACGCTCACTCGCTTTGCCAAGCGCATCGTGTATATGTTCGACGGCGATGCAGCGGGCCAGAAGGCCGCCCGTCGCGCGATTCAGTTTATCGAGCAGGATTCCATGGACCTGCGCTGCGTGGTGCTCCCCGACGGCAACGACCCCATGGAGTTCATCACCGCACATGGTGGCGAGGCACTGCAGACGCGCATCGACGCTGCCGAGCCGCTTATGGACTTTGTCTACCGTTCGCTGCAGGAGTCGAGTGACATCACCACGCCGGGCGGTCGCGCTAAGGCGCTGGAAGATGCGCTGACGCTTATCTATCCGTTGCGCAACAGCTATATGATCGACACGTACTTTATCCAGATTGCCGATCTGCTGGGTTTGGATCTGGAGACGGTGCGCGCGAGCTCGGGTCGTGTGTTTCGCGATGTCGCCAAGCGCGAGGATGCGGAACGACGTCGTGAGCAGAACTATGAGCGCCAGCGGGCACAGACTGAGCGGTCCGGCGGGATAGGCAGTCGGGCGTCGGGTTCTCGCGATGTCGGTCGCGGTGCTTGGGCATCGGGCGCGACGCCGCC
>CAJLAN010000211.1 GCA_905204635.1 uncultured Collinsella sp.
GCACGTGCTGCAGCGCTTTCCATGATCCCGACCACCACGGGTGCTGCTCGTGCTGTTTCGCTCGTTTTGCCTGAGCTCAAGGGCAAGCTCGACGGTTTCGCTACGCGCGTTCCTACTCCCGATGGCTCTATGGTCGATCTTACGGTCGAGCTTGAGAAGAACGTTACGATCGAAGAGATCAATGCTGCCATGAAGGCTGCAGCTGAAGGTCCGATGAAGGGCATCCTCGAATACGTCGATGAGCCCATCGTCTCGACCGATATCGTCGACGATGCGCATTCTTCGATCTTCGACAGCTTGCTCACCATGGTTCTGGGCGGCGAAGGCAACTTCGTGAAGTGCATTTCCTGGTACGACAACGAATGGGGCTATTCGAATCGCGTGAAGGATCTCGCGAGATCTTGCTTCCCTAAGTTTGGTATCACGGTTTGAACATGAAGGAGAGTATTTTCATAAATGCTCTCCTTTTATTTTGAAAGGATCACTATGAGCGACCTCAAGTTATATACCGATGCCGATGTTTCGGGCAAGCGCGTGCTCGTGCGCGTAGATTTCAACGTACCGCTCAAAGACGGCAAGGTCGCCTGCATCCACACCATCGAAAACGCCACGTTCTTTGCCGAGGACCCCGCGCTGATCGAGGTACTCAAGAGCCTGGGCGTACTCATGTCATCACTCAGCTGGAACGCGCAGGGACCGCTCGCGAGCGGGCACGATACCCACGCCGGCCTCACCGCCGCCGGCATCGAGGTACTTACGCAGATGGAGCACGCCGGCATGGTACTCGACGTCTCCCACCTCAACGATGAGTGCTTTGACGAGGTTGTCGCCCACGCCACGCGCCCCTTCGTCGCCAGCCACTCCAACTCCCGTGCGGTTTGCGGCGTCAAACGCAACCTTACCGACGACCAGTTCCGCACCATTCGCGACATGGGCGGAATCGTCGGCCTCAACTACTGCAGCGAGTTCCTATCCAACGACGTAACCGACAAGACCGCCGCAGACGTCACCTTCGACCAGCTAGCGGCACATATCGAGCACTGGCTCGACCTGGGCGGCGAGGACGTCATCGCGCTCGGCGGCGACTGGGACGGCGCCACGGTGCCTGCTTTCCTCTCCGATGCCAGCAAGATGCCCGAGTTCCAGAACATGCTCTCCAAGCACTTTGGCAAGACCGTGATGCAAAAGCTCTGCAGCGACAACGCGCTTGCCTTCTTTGAGCGTTATTAATTTCACATCCCTTGAGCGGGCCGGCATGCCGAACGGTCGACATGCCGGCCCGTCCCCAATCTGAAGGACCGCTTTTGACGCAGCAATTTACGTTTTTCCTACCCCGACCGGATGGCACGTCCTTGCCCGTCGTCGTTACCAAAAAGCGCGTCAAGAACTTCAACCTACGCGTCACATCGAGCGGTGAGGTCCACGCCAGCGCACCGATCGGCGCCAGCCGTGAGCGTATCGAAGCGTTTGTGAAGCGCAACAGCGCCTGGATTATCAGCCGACTTGCCCAGCGCGAGCAACGTCAGGCGACGGCGAGAGAGCCGCTCAGCCCCTCGTCCATCATTGCGCTTTGGGGCAAACCCATCACGGTACAAGATGCGCTCGATCACAACTTTACATCACCCGCACCGCGGCCCAAGCAGGCCACCTTCGCAAGTTTTATGGGTACCGACGAATCGGACGAAGGCCCACAGGCCAAGCGGCGCGCAATCCTCGACGGCCTAACGTCCGACGAGCTCCAGACACGCATCGACCAACTCTATGCATCCGAGGTCACCGCAGCGCTACGCGATATGGTGCGCGCATACGAAATCGCAATGGGCGTCACCGTTTCCCGCGTCTCCGTGCGCAGTATGAAAACACGCTGGGGATCATGCACGCCCAAGACCGGAGCTATTCGCATCGCACGCGAACTTGCCGCTTATCCCATCGAGTGTCTCGACATGGTTGTCGCCCACGAGCTCGTCCACTTGCTCGAGCCAAGCCACAATCAGCGGTTTCACGCCCTGCTCGACACGTACTGCCCCAACAATAGAGCTCTGTCGCAGCGGCTCAAGCAGCCACCCATAGAGACGTATTAGAACCGGTTAGCGCACGCGCTCGATCTCGACACCGCAACTTGCCAGGGGCAGGCCAACAGGTGCCCACGGCTTATCGAGCTTTATACGCACACCAAGCAGCGAGGGATAGCGGCGCAGCAGCATCTGGGCTGTCCCCTCGGCTGCCGCCTCGATGAGTTTAAACGTATGCTCGCGCAGATAGCCATCGACATCGTGGCACACCGAGCCGTAGTCAATCGAGGCGTCCAGGTTATCGTGCTCCCCCGCTGCACGCAGGTCGGCATAGAGCACCAAGGACACGATGAACTTCTGGCCCAGCGCGTTCTCTTCGGGATACACGCCGTGGTTGGCAAAGACCTCGAGACCGTCGATAGTAATGCGATCGGCATGGCGCAGATCGTCATAGCTCACGTGGGGCACCGCCGTTGCGGTGGATATTTTGCCCCTTTCACGGCGGGCGAGCTCGGCACCTTCAGTCTTGGTTGCATTCTCGGGCAGTTTTTTGTTACTCATCGCGATCGTCTCCTTCGTTTAGAACCCCGACCGCGCAAACTAACTACACGCGAATCGACAGGTTCTTTTTATCGTCGCTCCAGTTGCAAGCATTGCGCGCGGGGCATGCAAAGCAGGCGCGCGACGCTTTGTCGGCTGCGTAGAGCAGACGCTCAAGCGGTTGGCTGTTCACGCGCAGCTTTCGATGGCCCAGAATGGCCGTCTTAATGGCTGCGGCATCGGCCGGCTCAAACGCCACGTCATCGGGCATGCCGGCGAGTATTGCATCAGCGACGCGCTCGCTTGCAACATCATGGGATATACCCGATTCATACTGTTCATCTTTGCCGATATCGTGAAGAAGTGCCGTGGCGTAGATGACCTCGCGGTCAAACTCGAGCTGTTCCTCGAGATTCTTGATCCACATAATACGGGCGACATCCAGCAGGTGGTCAATACCGTGGCGGCAGAAGATGCGCCCCGATTCCAACTGTGCAATGTTGCCCAGGTGCCGCCGGAACAGACCGTTGGCACAGATGTAATCAATGCGAGGCATGACACCAAAAGGCGCCAGACCCGAAGCCATAAAACCGCGACGCGGCGTTCCCTCGTCAGTATTCGATGTAAAGTCGTTGACGACTCTCATAGTTAGCGTCCCAGCATCCTAAAGAAACGCTCTTCGAGCGCGGGGTCGGTCTCAAAGACGCCGCGGCGAGCGAGCGTCACGGTCTTGGTGCCGGGCTTTTGCACGCCGCGCATGGTCATACACATATGCTCAGCTTCCATGAGCACAATCGCTCCCTGGGGAGCGAGATACTCCATGAGGGCGTCGGCAACCTGTGCACACAGCTGCTCCTGCAGCTGCAGACGACGGGCATAGACCTCAACCGTGCGAGCGAGCTTAGACAAACCCGCCACGCGACCGT
>CAJLAN010000212.1 GCA_905204635.1 uncultured Collinsella sp.
GGCAAGACCAAGGCCATCGAGCGCCATCGCCCCGGCCGCGTGCGCATGGGCCTGGGTCTGATCGGCCTGGGTCTTAAGACGCTCATTACCGGCAAGACGAAATAGTCGTTTGTAGAAGCAGTTTGTAGAAGCGCCCCGCATTTGAGGAAAGCCTCGGATGCGGGGCGCTTTTCCCTGCTACCATGGTGCGAACAACAACGCGAATGACAGGCAGGAATATGAAGCTCACTATAGAATCGATGACCTACGGCGCCGACGGGCTGGCGCACGCCGACAACGGCAAGGCCGTCTTTGTGCAGGGTGCCGTGGCAGGCGACACCGTCGAGGCCGAGGTCGTACAGGACGGCAAGTCATTCATGCGCGCCCGCACCACCGAGATTCTGGAGCCAAGCCCCAATCGCATTCAGCCTCCCTGCCCCTTCGTGGGCATCTGCGGCGGCTGCTCGTGGGGCAATCTCTCACGCACGGCACAGCTCGCCGCCAAGGAGCAAAACCTGCGCTCCACGCTCGAGCGCATCGGCAAGTTCGCTCCTGAGCTGGCAAATGAGTTGGTACAGCCCATCTGCCACACCAAGGACGACTGGGGCTACCGCAATAAAATCGAGCTCGAACCGACCGTCGTCAACGGTCGCGTGCGCCTTGGCATGCACGGTGTCGACCCCAGCAAAATCGTGACCGTCGATATGTGTCCGCTGTTCGATAAGCGCTTCCCGAAGGCACTCAAATCGGTCGTCGGCGCACTCAACTATCTAAGCGGCAGCCATGACTTGGGGCTCGAACGCGTGGGCATTCGCGCATCGCGCCGCACCAAGGCACTCGAGGTCGCACTCTGGACGCCCACAGGCTCTTTTCCGCGCTCGCAGGTCTCCCGCGTGCTGGCGGACGCCGCTCATCCTACGAGCATCGTACGCGTGATGAGCAAGGGCGAAAAGAAGGCCCGCCGTGTCTCCAAGGTCGAAATGCTCGCCGGAGAGGGCTCATGGACCGAGAATATCGCCGAGGATCAGATGCGCTTGTCTGCCCCGTCTTTTTTCCAGGTCAACACCAAGGGTGCCGAGATTTTGATCGATCTTGTCATGGAAGCGCTCGACCCGCAGGAAGACGAGCTTGCCGTGGACCTGTACTGCGGTGCCGGCACCTTTACCCTGCCGCTCGCCCGCCGCTGCGACTTTGTCGCTGCCGTCGAGGCCTACGGCCCCGCCGTGCGCGATCTACGCCGTAACCTGGAAATCAACAAGCTTGATAACGTCGACGTCATTGGCGGAGACGCGGTGCGCGAGTTCCCCGACCAGGATGCCGACATCTTGGTGGTCGACCCGCCGCGCGCAGGCCTCGCCCCCGAGGCGATCGGCCTTATCGCCAGCACGAGTGCCCGCGATGTCGCCTACGTGAGCTGCGACCCGGCCACCCTGGCGCGCGATCTCAAACGCTTTGTCGAAGAAGGCACCTTCTCCCCCGTAAAGATCACGCCAGTCGACCTGTTCCCACAAACCTTCCATTGCGAGACCGTCGTCCACCTTAGGCGCAACTAGCCGCTTAATCATTGCTCAGAAAATCATTGGGAAATCGAGCGTGGCAAGCGGAGGTCTTCGGGGTATAAGACGGCTAATTGTATGCCGCCTATGAAAGGAAGCCTCATGCCCAGCGTTGCCGTTCTCGCCGCCGATGGCTTTGAAACTATTGAATGCTTGACCATGGTCGATGTCATGCGTCGCGGCGGCGTGCGTGCCACGCTCGTCTCGATCATGCCCACGCGCGAGGTCGTAAGCTCGCTGCAGATCCCCGTGACCTGCGATGCGCTCTTTGATGAGATCAACTTTGACGAGTACGACTGCGTCGTGCTGCCCGGCGGCCTGCCCGGTGCCACCAACCTGCGCGCAGATCAGCGCGTCTGCGACGTGGTCTGCGAGTTCGCCGCAACCAAGCACGTCGCCGCCATCTGCGCCGCCCCGTTTATCCTGGGCGAGCTCGACCTGCTCGAGGGGCGCCATGCCACGTGCTTCCCTGGCTTTGAGAAAAGCTTCCCCGAAGGCGCCTATACCGGCGAGAAGGTCACGCAAGACGGCAACATCATCACTGCCAGCGGCATGGCACAGTCCCTCCCCTTTGCATTGGAGCTGCTGCGCACGCTCGCCGGCGACAAGGCCGTCGAGAAGGTCGCCGAGGGCATCCAACTATGATTTTGGCTTCGCAATCGCCGCGCCGCATAGAGCTGATGCGCGAGGCAGGCTACAACATTCGCGTGATTCCCGCGGATATCGACGAAACGCCCTTTGATGGCGAGGCCCCGCTCACGCTTGTCGAGCGCTTGGCACGCGCCAAGGCGGCTGCCGTTGCTGCCGAGTATGCCGAGCCCAATGAGCTGACGGTCGCGGCCGACACCATCGTCACCTTTGACGGCAAGATTCTGGGCAAGCCGGCAACCGAGGACGAGGCGCGCACTATGCTCCGTGAGCTTTCGGGCCGCACGCACCAGGTCGCAACCGGCGTCTGCATCGTTAAGGCAGGCGATACGGCCGCCCCGCATGCCGCCGAAAGCCTGTCCTTTGTCGATGTGACCGACGTGACGTTCTACGAGCTCACCGACGAGCAGATCGAGCACTACGTCGCCTCGGGTGAGCCCATGGACAAGGCCGGCGCCTACGGCATTCAGGGCACAGGAGGACGCATGCTCGTGCACGATATTTCGGGCGACTTCTATAACGTGGTGGGCCTACCCATCGCCCGCGTCGCGCGCGCGATTCAAAAACTCTCGTAATTGCATCTGGCGCTGGGTATCCCCCGGCGCCTACAATTTTGGCGTACCGTACGGATCCCGACCGGGCACAAGGCGCGGCGGAAAACCGATAGGAGTTAAACATGGATACACTGCTCGAGGCCATTGACGTCTGCGATGTCGATGGCTTTTGCTATGGCAACTATACGGACGAGGAGGCCGGCACCGGTTGCACCGTAATCGTGGCACCCGAGGGCGCCACCGGCGGCGTTGACGTTCGCGGCGGTGCTCCAGCATCGCGCGAAACCGACCTGCTGCGACCCGAGAACACCGTCGACAAGGTCCACGCCGTCTGCCTTTCGGGTGGATCGGCCTTTGGCCTCGAGGCTGCAAGCGGCGTCGCTCGCGAGCTTGAGAGCCGCGGCATCGGCCTTCCCGTCGGCCCCACGCAGGTGCCTATCGTGTGCTCCAGCTGTATCTTCGATCTCGCCTTTGGTAACCCCACCGTTCGCCCCGACATTGAGGCCGGCATCGCCGCCGTGCGCGAAGCACTCGACCACACCCCCACCAAGCTCGAACAGGGCAACGTAGGCGCCGGCACGGGCGCCACCGTGGGTAAGCTCATGGGGCCTGCCACCTGCATGAAGGCCGGTCTTGGAGCTGCCGCCGCGGCACTCGGTC
>CAJLAN010000213.1 GCA_905204635.1 uncultured Collinsella sp.
TGCGGGTGAGCTGCGTCGAGCCATCGAGACGCTGCTTCGCCGTCCGATCGATCTGACGTGCGCGGGTCGCACCGATGCCGGCGTGCATGCCGTGGCTCAGTACATCAGCGTGCCCGTAACGGACGCTGAGCTCGCCCTAACGCGCCGTAGGTGGCTGCGGGCTATGGATGCCCTGCTGCCCAAAGATATCGCCATCAACGAGGTCTACAAGGCCCGTAAAGGCTTTTCTGCACGTTTTGACGCGCGTTCCCGTACGTATACGTACCGTATTGCCGATCGAGATGCGCGCCCCGTGCTGTCCCGCGGTGCGGTGTGGTGGCATCGCTATCCCTTGGATGTTGAGGCTATGTCTGCTGCCTGCCCCGCGCTGCTGGGCGAGCAGGACTTTAAAAGCTTTTGCAAGGTTGCTTCTGCCGTGGGCAAACCTACGCACCGCTGCGTAATGCGCGCCGAGTTTGGCCATGAGGTTGCGTTTGGCGAGGACATCCTGACGTTTACCATCGAGGGCAATGCGTTTCTGCATTCGATGGTCCGTACGATCGTTGGCACGCTTGTCGCGATTGGCATGCATCGCCGTGAACCCGAGTGGATGCGCGAGGTCATCGATGCTTGCGACCGTACCGCTGCGGGCCCCACGGCTCCTGCCTGCGGCCTTACGTTTATGGGCGTGGATTACGATCCCGCCGAGCTCGTCGTGCTCGACTAGGGGAGGGCTCGACGCGTCGTGCGTCGACACCCATTATCTGTGGGCTGCGCGTGTGCAACATCTGTTCTTGGCGTGCAATACAACCGGTGTCTCATTGCTTTTATTGCCGGGGTGTACCATGAACGACAGTTTGATTCATTGCTGTCGAGAGGACGGATAACTTGGTTCGACGTGGCTCGCATCCGCGACTTTCGGTGATCCTTGTGGTAGAAGGTTCGCCCAGCTATGCGATGCGTGCGCTCGAGAGTATCCAGAACCAAGACCTCTACGATTTGCAGATTGTCGTTGTTTGCCGCGATGCTGCGCCCGGTGTGCGCCATTCGCTTCAAGTTGCTGCCGATAGGGACATCCATATTGATTTGATTGACGTCGAGGACGCGAAGCGCGGTGCTTGTCTTCGTGCCGGTTTTGCTGCATCGCGTGGCTCTCAAATCATCGCTATGAACGCCGATGAGTGGCTTGCTCCGCAGTCCCTTTCCAAGATGGTCGATATCGCGTGCGATACTGCGGCAGACATAGTGTTCCCCACGGTGTCGCTCGACCGCTATGATGCACATCGAGAGCGCCATTCGCGCGTCTTGAATGTTGCCCCTATTGTCATTGAAGACAAGTCTTCGATGGTGAGCGGGCTGTCTCAGTTGATTTTAGGCGGCCTAGTCGCTCAGACCTCTGGCGTGATGTACAGCCGCTCGCTGTTTGAGGCATGCCTTTTGTGCGACAAGGTGTTTCGCACAGTTGGGTTTATGGCGTGCGCGCTCTCGCGGGCGCAGTGCGTCTCCGGCTGCGGCGACGCTTGTTTCCACGCGGCGGCACCTAAGCTTACAGATGCCTTTGATCCCACCATGTATGCCAAGGTATCCGATGACATCCGAGCACTCGACGAGCTTGCGGACTCACTCTCGGAAGCAGATAGCGGTGGTCGGCTCAAGCTGGCAAGCCAAAAGTTCTACTTTGCCGGACTGGTCGCCTGCATCGAGAATTTGTGCCTGAGCCCGCATGGGGTGTCGTCAATTGAGCGTTCCGCCCGCATGCGTGATATGCTCGAGGCGCCTCGAACCCGTCAGATGGTCGCCGCGCTCAAGGACAACCATCGGGGACTCGGTCTGTTGTTTGGGCCGATCGCCAGCGCCAAGCCCACGCGCTGCGTGATGTGTACGCATCTGGCAGCTTTTCTTAACCGGACGGGCGCAAAAACCGCCTAAACGGCTCATTACGAAACAAACTTGCATAGAATTGTTTCGAAATGCGTTCTTATACACAAAAGCCTTCAAATAGCGTTAAACTATTCAATCACTGATTGATTGTCTCCGCCATCTTTTGGAGAGAGGGTTTGTATGGCTAAAAAACGCAATGGGCGCCAGGATGCCATTAGAGATATTGTGCGCAATAAGGACGTCCGTACGCAGCGCGTGCTGGTCGATGAGCTCCGTGCTATGGGCTTTGATTGCACGCAGGCGACTGTCTCTCGCGATATTGCCGATATGGGGCTGCGTAAGCTCCCTGAGGGCATCTATGTTCTGGCAGAGGACCTGCACCTGCAGCGTATGGTTTCCGAGCTCGTTACGGGCGTTCTGCGTACCGATAATCTGGTTATGATCAAGGCTCAGCCTGGCACGGCTTCCGGCATCGCCGCCGCCGTTGATGCGGCAGAGTTGCCCGATGTGCTTGGCTCGCTTGCCGGCAACGATACGATTTTGGTCATTGCCCAGACGGCCGAGGACGGCGAGCGTCTCGAGGCGCTGATCAATAAGCTGAGCAATTCTCGCAAGTAGGCGTGCGGGTCGTGCGCTCGGCTCTGTGCGCGCTGACATCGTGGCTTGTAAGGGGTATCGACGTTGGTCGGTACCCCCTTTTTGTTTGCCGGTATAAAGACCGCCCACCAGGTCGCTTCAAACTAAAAGGCCCCCGAGCAGTTCAAATAGGCTGCTCGGGGGCCTTGTTGCTTATGGCCGGATGATTTCTAGCCGACCGTATCGTCAGGCGTGGGCGAGGGGTCGGGAGTGGGCGTAGGCGTAGGCGTAGGCGTAGGCGTAGGCGTGCCGCCATCGCCGCCGGTCGAACCACCAGTGGAGCCGCCCGTCGAGCCACCGGTCGTACCGGTGCCGCCGGTGGTGTCGCCGCCCGTGGTCTCGGTGGTCGTGGTCGTCGTGGTCGTCGTTGTGGTTTCCTCTTCGTCCTCGTTCTCGTCCTTGTCGTCGTTCTCCGTCTTCTTGGTGTTGTTGGTGCCGTAGAACTTCCAGACGCTGTTGTTCTTGTAGGTGGGAGCCGTTCCGGTCGCAAACTCCTCGCGCTCGGTACCGGTCAGAACGGTGTTCATAAACCGCTTAAAGACAGGCAGGTTGGTGCTGTCGCCCAGCAGGTCTGTGCCGTATTTTTGGATGGGAATCTCGCCCGCGGAATAGCCGGTCCACAGGGCGCACGCCAGCTGCGGGGTATAGCCGCAGAACCACAGGTTGGTGGTGTTGTCGGTGGTGCCCGTCTTGCCGGCATAGGGCTGGTTGACGCTCAGGGCGCCGGCAGCACCCGTACCGCCGCCCTTCATGACGCCGGACAGAACATCGGTGACCGCGGCGGCCTCGCCCTCGGTAAGCACCTGTGAGGGATTGTCGGTGTGCTGGTACAGCACCGAACCGGTACGAGAGTCAATCTCGGTGATGGCGATCGGCTGGCGATAGTAGCCGCC
>CAJLAN010000214.1 GCA_905204635.1 uncultured Collinsella sp.
GGCCTCGACGTGTCCTTCGCCTTTAAGAAGATGGGCGTCGACACCGTCGCGCTCGGCTTCTTCGCCGGCTTCACGGGCAAGTTCATCGTCGAGGAGGTCATGAACCTGGGTTGCCTCTGCCGCCCGGTCTGGACCGACGGTATCACGCGCATTAACACCTACGTCAACGATGGCCAGCACGAGTACGGCATCCTGAACCCTGGTGCTCCGATCACGCCGCAGCACCAGGAGGAGCTCTACAACATCCTGGACACCGCGGGCGATCTCGAGTGCCTGATCGTTTCCGGCTCCGTGCCTCCCAAAGCTACGCCTGACTTCCTGGCTCAGGTCATGGAGCACGCTCAGGCTCGTGGCGCCGACGTCGTCCTGGACCTGTCCTCCGACAAGCTCAAGGAGCTCGCTCACAAGAAGCCTCTGCTCATCAAGCCGAACCATCACGAGATGAAGGCCATCTTCGGCGTGCCGGTCGACACCGACGACGAGGTCCGCGTTGCCATGAAGATGGCTCACGACGCCGGCGTTCAGAACGTGCTGCTCACCCGTGGTAGCCGCGGCGACGCTTACTTCTCCAACGGCGAGGACATCTGGTACGCCAAGCGTGAGTTCAACATCAAGCTGGTTTCTTCCGTCTGCGCCGGCGACTGCACCCTCGCTGCGTTCCTGCACAAGTGGTACAGGGATCGCGACAACGTCGAGGAGGCCATGAAGCTCGCTATGGCCACCGGCGCCAACGTTGCCGAGTCCGTCGGCATTGGCGACTTTGGTCACGTCGACGAGTACAGCAAGCGCGTTGCTGTCCGCAAGCTCGATCGTCAGTAATCGAAACGCGACATATTCGTGCGCATGCGGCGCCCTGGTTTCGGCCGGGGCGCCTTTTTTGTTTCGTCATGGGGGAGAGATGTCCTGCCGTACTTCATCGCTTCCATACCGTTCACCGAGTTGCCCTAGCCTTTTACCGATGCGTGGAATATACTTTCATCAACACGTTGCTTCGTGAAAGGAACATTCATGATTTACACGCTCACTGCAAATCCCGCCATCGACTACAACATCGCCTGCGACGGCCTTGACGCTAACACCGTCACGCGTACCCGCAATGCCGTCTACACGCCCAACGGCAAGGGCCTCAACGTCTCGTTTACTCTTGACCACTATGGTGTCGACACCACGATCTTGGGTTTCTTCGCCGGCTTCTCGGGCGAGTTTATCGTCAAGGGCGCCGAGGCCCTGGGCGTGTCCGTCAAGCCCGTGTGGACCGACGGCATCACGCGCGTCAACGTGTTCCTCAATGCCGGCCCCGACACCGAGTACAACATGGTCAACGCCGGTGCCGCCATCAACGAGGCCAATGAGCAGGAGATGTTTGAGCTCATCGATTCGCTCGATGACATGACCTGCCTGGTAATCAGCGGCTCGCTGCCTCCCAACACTTCCGAGGGCTTCCTGGCCGAGGTTCTGCGCCGCGTCAAGGCCAAGGGTGCCGAGTTCGTTCTCGACATTTCGAGCCATCAGCTGGCAGATCTCATTACCATGGAGCCGCTGCTGATCAAGCCCAATGACGACGAGTTGCTCGATATCTTTGGCATTAAGGTGAGCGGTGGCGACGATGAGTCTGTTAAGGGCGCAATGGCTGAGCTTCATGCCAAGGGCGCCAAGAACGTGCTGCTGACCCTTGGTGGCGCCGGTGCGTACTTCTCCAACGGCAAGCACATCTGGTTTGCTAACCGCACCTTCGACGTCAAGCTGCTGTCGACGGTGTGTGCTGGCGATTCCTCGCTCGCTGCCTTCCTGTCCGTGTGGCATGACGCCCCCGAGCGCGTCGAGGACGCCCTGCGCCTGTCGATGGCCACCGGCGCCAACGTGGTCGAGTGCCCCGGTTTGGGCGATTTTGCCAAGGTGGACGAATATAAGAAGCACATCGAGGTTCGCCAGGTCTGCTAGCCGCATCGATACATCGTTGCCGAACACCCGCTTTGGATTACCAAGGCGGGTGTTTTTTGCGCGCTGAACATATGTGGTGTCTGCTGTCTCGTTTTATCGAATCGACGACGCGATTGCGTGTGCGCGCTTTCTCGTTTCTTGTTAGACTTCTTGAGAACCATCGATTAACGCTCACAAGTGCAGGAGGCCATAGGCATGTGCAATGTTTCGCTCAACGGTACGCAACCGTCCGATGCGTCCCTACGCGTCCTGCGCGCGCTTGAGGCGGCTGGTCTTGAGGCTTGGTACGTGGGCGGTTGGGTGCGCGACGCCCTGATGGGGTGCCCCAGCCACGATGTTGATATGTGCTGTAACGGCCTGTGGCAGGAGTCCAAGGCGGCGCTCGAGGCCGCCGGCATCGTGGTTGTGGAGTCGGGCATTAAATTTGGCGGAATCACGGCTATTTCCGATGGCGAGCGTATCGAGGTCACCACGTACCGTCTGGATGGCTTCTATACCGATGGGCGCCATCCTCAGAGCGTCGAGCGCGCCGCCTCGCTCGAGGACGATCTGGCGCGCCGCGACTTTACCGTCAACGCCATGGCCTGGCATCCCGAGCGCGGGCTTGTCGACCGCTACGACGGCCAGGGTGACTTGGAGCGCAAGCTGATTCGCGCTGTCGGCGATCCCAAGCGTCGCTTTAACGAGGACGCCCTGCGCATGCTGCGCGCGGTGCGCTTTGCCTGCCGCCTGGACTTTATGATTGAGCCCGAGACCAAGCGTGCGCTTGCCGAGTGCGCGCCGCTGCTCGATGCCGTAGCGCGCGAGCGTGTGGGTATTGAGCTCGAGGGCATTCTTTCGACCGGTCACGGGGGAGACGCCATGTTGCGCTACCCTGAGCTCATCTGCGCCGCTGTGCCCGAGTTGGCAGCGGGTCGCGGGTTTGATCAGCGAAGTGTCTATCATGCGTTTAACGTCTACGAGCATATCGCCCGTGTGCTGACGGTGGCAGGGGAGCTGGCGCTGTGCGACGGGGTTGCGCCATCGTCGAGCCTTATGTGGGCGGCGTTTTTGCACGATGTCTCCAAGCCCGAGTGCTTTACGGTCGATCACGCCGGCAGCGGACACTTCTACGGTCATCCCGAGCTCGGCGCCAAGAAAGCGCGCGTCATTATGGATCGCCTGGCACTCTCGCACGACCTGGTGCGCGACGTTTGCCTGCTCATCAAATATCACGATAAGGCGCTGCGCCCCGAGCGCTCCTGCCTGCTCAATATGATGCGCGCACTTTCGGGTGAGGGCGTCGACACGGCCCGCCTGATTGACGAGCTCATGGACCTCAAGCGTGCCGACACACTTGGCAAGGCCCCGTCGTGCTTCTATTACGTCGAGACGATTGAGGAGATGCGCGCGATGGCGCACGAGCTGCTGAAGGCAGGGGAGCCCTATACGCTGAA
>CAJLAN010000215.1 GCA_905204635.1 uncultured Collinsella sp.
GGGCGAGGCCCTCGACATCGCGCACGGCATGGCGTTCGGCAGCCCCATGAACATCTACGCGGGCGACTACTCCGACATCGATGATGCGGCCATCACCGTGATCACGGCCGGGGCGAACCAGGCGCCCGGCGAGACGCGCCTCGACCTGGTCAACAAGAACGTCAGCATCTTTAAGTCCATTATCCCCGAGATTAAGAAGTCCGGCTTCGATGGCATTCTGCTCATCGTCTCCAACCCGGTCGATGTTCTGACCTACGCCGCCATCAAGATGTCCGGCCTGCCCGAGGGCCACGTCATCGGCTCCGGCACCGTGCTCGACACTGGCCGTCTGCAGCAGATGCTTGGTGCCCACGTCGAGGTTGACCCGCGCGACGTTCAGGCCTATGTCATGGGTGAGCACGGCGACTCCGAGTTTGTCGCTTGGTCCAGCGCCCAGGTTGCCGGCGTGCCGCTGAACACCTTCTGCGAGCTTCACGGCCACCTGGAGCATGAGGCTGCCGAGAAGCGCATCGCCGAGGACGTTAAGAACTCCGCCTACACCATCATCGAGAAGAAGCACGCCACCTACTACGGCGTCGCCATGGCCGTTAAGCGCATCTGCACCGCTGTTATGCGTGATGAGCAGACCGTTCTGCCCGTTTCCTCGCTCATGGTGGGCGAGTATGGCCTGTCCGATCTGGCCATCTCCATGCCGACGGTCGTTGGCCGCGACGGCGTCGTCTGCCGCGTCCCCGTGCCGCTGAACGACGACGAGCAGCATGAGCTCACCGTCTCCGCCAAGGCCCTCAAGGACATCATCGACAGCGTCGACTTCTCCTGCTAAATCAAGCTCGCTAGAGCGAAAAGCTACAATGAAGGCGTCCGGGTCCACACGGCCCGGGCGCCTTTTTGGTGCAAAGTAACCTGACTCCAATGCACCATAGTTGATGGGAGGGCCATGTCGGATTCGCCTAATTTTTTGACCTATGTCCAGACGGCGTTTGATCCCTTTGAGGAGCGGCCGTTCTGCGCGGTGGATAGCCTGGTCTTTGCGTGGTTGTCCTATTTGCGCTTGCCGGGTGATATGGCGGGGCTGACGAACTGGCAGGGCCTAGACGTACGCGAACTGCTGCGTGCCGAGTGCTACCGGGACATGATTGACGACTTGTGGGACCCAGAGGGAAGCAGGGCCTTGTTGGAGGCCGTGGCAGCAAATCCCAGATACCGCGGCGGGCACGTTTGCGGCTATCGTGCCGTGAGCGATGTGGTGGCGACGGAGCAGTTTGCAGCCATGGCGTTCCGGTTTCCGGCGGGGTTTAGCTATCTTTCCTTCCGGGGGACCGACAGCACGATTGTGGGCTGGAAAGAGGACTTTAACATGGCGTTCCGGTGTCCTGTGCCGGCCCAGGAATCCGCGGCGCGTTATGTGGACGAGGCGGCGGATGCGATCGACGGGCCGCTTTTGTGCGGAGGTCATTCCAAGGGCGGAAACCTTGCGGTGTACGGTGCGGCGATGTGCTCCGATGTCGCCCGTGAGCGAATCGAACGGGCGTATTCCCATGATGGTCCAGGGTTCGTCGAGGAGTTTCTGAACGGCAACGCCTTTGCCGATCTTTCCGGTCGAATCGACAAGACGCTACCTCGGTCGTCGATCTTCGGCATGATGTTCGAGACACAAGAGGACTATGCCATCGTTGAGAGCACCGAGTTCAGCCTGCTGCAGCACAATCCCTTTAGCTGGGTGGTTGATGGTTGCGACTTCGTATACTGTGAGCGCCTGTCCGCCGGTGCTCGATACGTTGATGGCTCCATTCGCGAGATGCTGCTTGCAGTGTCACCTAGCGAGCGCGAGCGTTTTGTAGATGCGTTGTTCTCCGTGTTTGAGGCTACGGACGCCGAACGGTTTGCGGATATCGCAGGAAATCTGCGTGAGAGTCTGCCCGTGATGCTCCAGGCTGCGCAAGGCTTTGACAAAGATACGCGACGCTTTATCTCGCAGACCATCGTGGCGATCCTTAAATGCGCACTGTTGCCCAAACGACCCCAGATCGACGTGCCCGCTGCCGGCAAGAGTTTGACAGAACAGCTCGAGGCTTGGCAGTCCGAGCTCCTGCGCTAGCCATTGATACAAAGCAACCTGTCCCCGATGCGCCAATCTTCGATGCGCCTGGGGCGGGCTCGACCGCTATACTGGTTCGTGCCGAAATCGATCTAGAACGGAATGCCGTATATGAAAATCAATCACGCGATTCTGCATATCCTGGACTTTGACTCTGCCGTCAACGTTATGAGCCAGCGCGAGTTGGATATCGAGAGCCGCACCGTGCGTAATTTCGTAACCACGCACCTGCGGCGCGCTCGTACCTCGGCCGACAACAAACGCGCCACGTTTGCCGAGAACTCTGCGTTTGGTGGTGAGCTCAAGGGCTATTTCTTTGGCGAGCGCGAGTTCGTGGACCTGTCGCAGCAGATTGCGGAGTTTATCTCCTCCGAGCTCACCAAAGCCGAGAAAGCCGAGTCCACCGACGTGCTCGTGGCTGATTTTGACGACGATGAGGATGCCCGCTGGTTTGCCGTGATGCTGCTGGGCTCCAAGCAGGCTTTTATGCACGAAGTGGGCCGCGAAGAGGGGGAGGTGCGCAACGACATCGCGCGCCACTACGCCATTCTGCCGAACCCCTCGCAAAAGGTGCCGAGCTATGCAATCGTGCGTGCAAGCACCATGGAGATCGGCTATGTGGATAAGAAGCGCAAGATTGCCGGCGAGGATCGCATGCTCATTCCCGATGGCCTGCTGCAGTGCGACACGGGGGTATCGGGCAAGGAGGTCATCGACACCGTGACGCGTGTGGTCGAGGAAGTCGCCGAGGAGCACGGTGCCAACACGGCCGTGGCGCTCGCCAAGGTTAAGGCTGCCGTTGCCGAGAAAGTCGAGGATGACGAGGAGCTGCCGCCTTGGGATATCGTCGATGAGGTCTTTGAGGACGAACCAGTTATCAAGGAGAGCGTGCGCGCGGCACTGACTGAGGAGAAGGTGCCTGAGCGCGTTCCCGTGGAGCGCAAGCAAGTTGAGCGCGCGGCCGTGCGCAATCACAAGATCCGTACCGACACGGGCATCGAGATCAGCTTCCCGGCCGAGATGGGTTCGAACTCCGAGTACATCGAGTTCGTCAATGAGCCCAACGGCCTCATCTCCATCGAGCTCAAGAATATCGGGTCAATTGAGAATCGATAAACTGCGCTTGGACGCTGCAAAAATAAAGGCCGAAGCCCCGGATGAGGGCTTCGGCCTTTTTACTTGGGGCTGAATTACGTTGCAGGTCGAGCATACGTCAGCGAAAACGCCCCTAAGCGAGCAAGGTGACGTGAAAGAGGAGGGAAGCGTA
>CAJLAN010000216.1 GCA_905204635.1 uncultured Collinsella sp.
GCCGCGCCTGCGACAAAGGCCGCGTCGAGTTCGGCGTCGCCGGTGCGGAAGGTGACATTGGCGATGGAGCGGCTGTCGGCCTGCGTGGTGCCATGGAACAGCTCGCTGTGCTCGAGCAGGTCGTAGAGCAGGTTGGCCTTGGCCCAGTTGCGCTCGGCCATGGCGGCAAGTCCGCCGGTCTCCTCGACCCAATGGAACACCTTGCCGCACACGTAGATGCCAAAGGTGTTGGGCGTGTTGAGCATGGAGCCCTTGGCGGCCTGGGCCTTAAGGTCCATGTACTGCGGTGTCTGCGCAAAGGCGGGGCCGTCGGCGATGAGGTCGTCGCGCACGATAACCACGGTCACGCCCGCGGCGCCGGCGTTTTTCTGAGCGCCGGCGTAGATGAGCCCGTAGCGCTCGACGTCGAGCGGCTGCGACAGAAAGCAGCTCGAGACATCTGCGACCAGCGGTACGTCGCCGCAAGCGGGCAGCTCGTGGTACATGGTGCCAAAGATGGTGTTGTTCTGGCAGATGTAAACGTAGTCGAGCCCGTCGCCCGCGGCCTCGGCGGCAATGCGCGCGTTGACGTCGGCCATGGTGGGTATGCGGTCGAAATTGGTGTCCTTGGAGCTCGCGAGCAGCACGGCCTCGCCGTACTTGGCGGCTTCTTTGTATGCCTTGTTGGCAAAGTTGCCGGTCACGATGTAGCCGGCGCGCCCGCGGCGCATGAGGTTCATGGGGATGCCCGCAAACTGCAGCGTGGCGCCGCCCTGCAAAAACAGGACACGGTAGTTGTCGGGGATGCTCAGCAGACGACGCAGGGTTGCCTCGGCGTCGTCGATAATCTGCTGGTACATGCTAGATCGATGGCTCATCTCGAGCACGGACATGCCACAACCGCGGTAGTCCATCATCTCGTCGGCGATCTCGGCGAGCACGCTGGTAGGCAGCGCGGCCGGGCCAGCTGAGAAGTTGTGCACACGTGCCATCTTCTAGTTCCCCCTCGTAGTCGTTTGAACGTTCGGGATACTTTAGCACAGTGGAGCGCCAGGCGCGACCGCATCACGGTAAAACTCGACTACGCCGCTATGATTTACAGGATGGTTACATGGGGGAGGGGTGCTTTACTCCTCAGGCAAATCCAAATCAGCGAGCGAAGGCATGAGGTTCTCTAGGCGCTCGATCTCTTCGTCGCAAATTGGCTACCTCCTGGTCACTACGACGCCAGTGTGGCGATGACGGCTTCGTCGCCGGCGTATATTAGGGTGTTGCCATCGGGGATGATCGTTTGGCCGTCGCGCTTGAGCATCACCACAATAAACGGATGCTTGCCTTGCGGCACATCGCGCAGACGCTGGCCGGCCAGGCGACCGTGGGGAGTCACGGTGACCTCGCGCAGCGTAACCTCGGCACGTTCTTCAAACGTCGGCGCTGCCATGACCAGAAGGTCGCCTTCCTCGATGACGGTATCGCCGTTGGGCAGCACCGGGTGCGCGCCGTCGCGCAGCACCAGGACCACGAGCATATCTGTGGCGCTGCCAATGTCCGCGAGCGAGCGTCCGGCAAACGGATGTCCAGCGCCCACCTTGAGCTTTACAAACGACATGCCGTCCTCGTCGCGGTAGTCGTTAAAGGTGCGGCGCACGTCGCCGGTCGCATCGATCATATCGAGCTTCTTCGCCACCGCCGGCAGAAGCGAGCCCTGCACCACAATGCTCGACACGGCAATCACAAACACCAGGTCAAATAGGTCGTGTCCGCCGGGAACGCCGGCCACCACGGCAAAGAGACTAAAGACGACCGAAGCTGCTCCGCGCAGACCCGCCCAGCTTACGAGCGCAACCTGGCGAGGGTTCGTCCTAAACGGCGCCAGCAGCATGCCTACGGCGATGGGGCGGCTCGCAAAGAGCATAAACGCCATGAGTGCCAGGCCCGGTAGCAGCATTTGCGGCAGGCGTGCGGGTGTAACGAGCAGGCCCAGCAAAAAGAAGATGGTCATCTCTGCCATCTCGGTGAGGGTGTCAAAGAAGTGCGCCATCTCGACTTTGCCGGTGATGTCGCTGGCACCCAGCACAATGCCGGCCAGGTATACAGCCAAAAAGCCGTTGCCGCCCAGGTAGCTCGGCAGCGCGTAGGCGACGATGGCCACGGCGAACAAAAAGATGGTCTGCGCGTCCTTGGCCGTTGCGTGCGCGCGTTCAATCAGGCGGCCCGCCGCCCAGCCGATGGCAAGGCCCAGGCCCACGCCCAGGATAATCTGCTTGGCCAGCAGTGCGGGAATGTTGATGTCGCCGCCGGCCGCGAGTGTAGCGAGCACAGCGGTGAGCATGTAGGCGACGGGGTCGTTGGAGCCCGATTCGACCTCGAGCAGCGAGTCGGTGCCGCCCCTCAGCGAAAGGCTGTGCTCGCGCAGAACGCTAAAGACGCTGGCCGCGTCGGTGGACGCCACGACCGATCCCAGCAGCAGGCCGCCGATCCAGTCGAAACCCAGCACAAAGTGGGCGAATACGCCGGTGATGCCGGCAGTGATGACGACGCCGAGCGTGCTCAGCAGCACCGCGGGCACGGCGACGGGCTTGGCGCGGTCGATATTGGTGTTAAAGCCGCCATAGAACATGATGAACAGCAGCGCCGTGCTGCAGACGGTTTCGGTGAGCGCGTAGTCGCTAAAGTCGATGTGCGCCGGGCCGTTGACGCCCAACAGCATGCCGAGCGCGATAAAGATGAGCAGGGTGGGGAAGGGGAGTTTTTTGCCGACGGGTTTGATGGTCAGGCACAAAATGATGACGAGGCCGATAAAGAGAAGGATCTGGTTCATGGATGGTGTCCGCTCCTGGGTGGTTGGCGTGGCACGGTCAGTTGCCTGCGGTTATTTGTACCCAAAGATGGTGGGTTTATGGGGTTGGATTGCGGGCGTGCGCGATATCGTCATAGACGGCTGCCGTCTTTGCCTCTGCTCGGAAACCCTTTCCAGCTTTATTGCAACGGAGTACAATGGGTAACGTTTAAGTTCAACTTGAAGTTTTAGTTGCGGCACCGGGCTTCGGCCGCAATGCAAGGAGAGGCGTACCATGGCGATCTATGTGACATCTGATGCTCACGGGCACGTGCGTGCGCTTGACGAGGCCCTGTCTAAGATCTCGTTGACTTCCGACGACACGCTGTACGTGCTGGGCGACATGATCGATCGCGGGCCCGATCCGGTCGGCGTTATTAAGCTCGTGCGCTCGCTGCCCAACGCCCGCGTGCTCAAGGGTAATCACGAGCAGATCATGCTCGATGCCATCGTTGGCCAGGATCCGCTCGATGCCGAGACCTGGGATATCAACGGTGGCTGGACGACGCGCGAGCAGCTCAACGACATGGAATATGAGGCATA
>CAJLAN010000217.1 GCA_905204635.1 uncultured Collinsella sp.
TGCCGTGCCACTAACTACATTGCGCTCATCCGCAAGGCCCTGCGCGAGAGCGGCCACCCCGAGATCCCGGTGATCTCGCTTTCGGCCGTGGCGCTCGGCGAGGACAACCCCGGCTTTAAGATTACGCCGGCGCTGCTTAAGCAGGCAGTCTACGCGGTGCTCTTTGGCGACGTGATGATGCAGATGCTCTATCGTTGCCGCCCGTACGAGGCAACGCCCGGTGCTGCCAACGCACTCTACGAGGAGTACATGGCGCGCGCCCGCAAGCTGGCGCCTAAGTTCAACAGGCACAACTACACCAAGCTTGCGCGTGAGGCCATCCGCGCGTTCGACACCATGCCGCTCGTGGGCGAGGGCACCAAGCCGCGCGTGGGCGTGGTCGGTGAGATCTTGGTCAAGTTCCACCCTACGGCCAACAACCATGTGGTCGACGTGATCGAGCGCGAGGGCTGCGAGGCCGTGGTACCGGGCCTGCTCGACTTCTTCCTGTACTCCATGAGCAACGCCGAGCTGCAGAAGGACGAGCTGGGTAGCTCTGCTACAACGCGTGCGGGCATGCAAGCGCTTATTAAGCTCGTGGACTGGATGCGTACGCCGGTGGAGGAGATGCTCGAAAAGTCCCGCCGCTTTGAGGCGCCCGAGCGCATCGGCACCATGGCCGACAAGGCCCGAACGGTGCTTTCGGTGTGCAACAACATGGGCGAGGGCTGGTTGCTCACGGCCGAGATGCTCGACCTGATTGACCACGGTGCGCCCAACATCATCTGCACGCAGCCCTTCGCGTGCCTGCCCAACCACGTGGTGGGTAAGGCTGTGATCAAGGAGCTGCGCCGTCAGCACCCCGAGAGCAACATTGTCGCGGTGGACTACGACCCTGGCGCGTCCGAGGTCAACCAGCTCAACCGTATTAAACTCATGATCAGCGTTGCCAAGGAAAACATGCGCGCCGGCAAGGGCTTTAAGCTCGAGAAGGTGGCGCCGCTCGCAATGGACGAGGTCACCGGCCAGATGCGTGCCCATGATGGCTGCGTGAGCTGCGGCTCGGTCGATGAGAGTGCTGTGGCGTCGGTCGCTGAGCGTCTGGGACGTGGCATTAAGAAGTAACTTGCCCGCTATGGGCTAGATATGAGACAAACGGGTGGTAGTCGTACCGGCTACCACCCCGTTTTGTTGGACATATGTTGCGGTAATGACCTTGCTACAGCCTTCCGTGGGCTTGCCCGATTTTTGGGCCGGTTCGGGCTTTGAGGACAAGTTGCTGCAGGCCCAAGGCGATTTTTCGCTCAACGCGGGCCAGCACAGTGTGACCTATCTGCCAAGTTCCGACACGGCAATGACCGGTCGTTACCAGGTGCTGCTGTACGACAACAACTTTGGTGCGGCCGAAAGCTATCCCAAGTTCGACTGGGGCCAGCTGGGCGCCGCGGTGGTGACCGACTACAGCAAGGGAACGCATTCGTTTGGGCGCATCTTTACGGTGGACGATGCCGCGCGCACCTACGAGCTCGAAGATCAGGTCGCAGTGCCGTTCTCGGGTTACGTCAGCAGCGCGCAGCGCGTCGGCGATTCGAATAGTATGCTCGCGGCTTCGGGCCAGGCCAAGACCTTCACCGAGTACGATCGCTATGGACTGCCCATCACCACCTACGAGATGGAAGCCGAGAAGTACATCTACCGCGTGTACAAGTACGAGCTGTAGCGCTGCGCTTGGCTGTGCCTGCGCCCCGCGGCTGCGCTCTCGTGCCGGGCTCACCTCGCGTCCCGCATTACTTTACGTCAAATTCCACGCGATCGAGTTCGGGCACGTTGAGGTCAATGAGCTTGCGGGCGACGTGACGGTCGTGTGCCCCAAGCGCCTCGCTTGTCGTCACATGGGCGACAATCTCGCGCTCGACGATGCCCTCCTCGTCGCCTTCGGTGGCCGAGGTTTCGACGGCGACGGTGTAATCCTTAAAGCCTGGCAGTACCGCGGCAAGCTCGCGCGTGGTTTCGGTGACGCCGTAGCCGTCCTGCACGCCGGCCTGCGCCGAGCCAATAGACCCCGCGGTCATAACGATGCAGGGGATGGCAAAGATGACCGTTCCCACGATGATGCGGCGGCGCACTTTGCGTGACAGCTCGTTGACCTCGGCATTTTCCTCGGCGGTCACAATGCCGTCGCCGTTGAGGTCACGCTTGAGCGGCACGCGCAAAAGAAGCAATACGGCTTCGGCGGCCAGCGCGATAAAGACGACGTTGATGCCAAACTCGTAGAGGGCTGAGAGGAACAGCGACCCGCTTGCGATGGCGATGCCATAGCCCGCCGCGCACAGGGGCGGCATGAGCGCGGTCGCCACGGCCACGCCGGCGATGAGCGTGGCGGGTTCCTGGTCGCGCGAGTTGCCCAGGCCACCCGCAAAGCCGCCCGCGAGCGCGACGGCAAGGTCCCACACGGTGGGCGTCGAGTTGTCGAGAATGGCGGCCGTGGTGGTGCCGAGGGGCGAGAGCTTAAAGTACAACGTGGACGTGACCAGGCAAAAGGCCATTTGCAGCGCAAGGCTGGCGACGGCTTCGACGGTAATCTCGCGGTCGAGCGTGGCAATGCCGTATGCCATGGCAAGAACCGAGCCCATGAGCGGGCAGATGAGCATGGCGCCCACGATGGCGATGTCCGAGTCGATATCGAGGCCGATGCTTGCGATGAGCATGGCGATGATGAGGATGCACAGGTGAGAGCCGGTCAGGCGCGCCCCGTTTACAAAGCGCTTGCGAATTACGTGGTAGGGCGCGCGACCCTCGCGAATGTTGAATGCGCGCTTTAAAAAGCGACCAGCCTGTTCGGCAGCCTCACTATGAGCGGGGCGGATGCCGTGACGCCGATGATGACGCTCGCGCAGTCGCTTGATCTGTTGTTTGTCGAGTTCCATGTCCACCTCGTTCCAGCGCGGTCCGCGCAACGCGCCCGTTGTCTTAACTCTACACCGTGGCGGGCGGGGTGTCTGTTGGATGCGGAATCCGATAGGGCGGATGACGCGGGAGCAAATGCAAATCACAGGCTCAATTCGATCCCGCAAGAATATGATGCACCAGCTCCTACATATGTGACGAAATTGTGAAGCACGAGAGCGCGAATTTCAAAAAATTCGCTGGTGACCAATGTTGCGCAACAGAATTCAAAAATCAGCTCCTACATTTAGATGCGTATGGATAAATCCGTGTCAAAGGGAGAAAGCCATGGCAAACTACAGTCCACAACACTTTGAGCCTCGGGCTAAGGCCGTCAACGTCAAGGGCGTTGCCAACCGCGCCGTCGCAGCCGTTTTGACGGCGG
>CAJLAN010000218.1 GCA_905204635.1 uncultured Collinsella sp.
AGGCCGTGCTGCGCTTGCGGTAAGGGTCTATCAAATGCCCGTAAGAAACCGTAGTTGGCGCGGACGCTGCCCGGTCGGGGCCGTATCTTTCCGAACAGCAAAGCGGGCAGGGTGCCCGCGAGTCGCATGTATGAAAGGAAGATCATGCTCGATCAGGCTTATTCTCGTCGTCAGTTCCTCGGCCTCGCTGGTGGTCTTGCCAGCATCGTCGGTCTCGGTCTCGTTGGTTGCGGCGGCTCCGGCGCATCCGACGCCGCCGACAAGGGTAGCGCCGCTGCTGCCGAGTCCGTCTCCGGCGAGGTGACCTACGACGGCGCCTCCTCGTTCCAGGCTCTCGTCGAGGCCGCTGCCGAGAAGTTCATGGACGCCAACCCCGATGTCTCCGTCTCCGGCTCGGGTAACGGTTCGGGAAAGGGCCTGACCGCTGTTGCCGCCGGCACCGTCACCATCGGCAACTCCGACGTCTTCGCCGAGACCAAGCTCGAGGCCGACCAGGTCAAGAACCTCGTCGACCACGAGGTCGCCGTCGTGGGCATGGGTCCCGTCGTCTCCAAGAACGTGACGGTCGACGACCTGTCCCTCGAGCAGCTCAAGGGCATCTTCTCTGGCCAGATCACCAACTGGAAGGAGGTCGGCGGCGACGACGCCACCATCGTCGTCCTCAACCGCAAGTCCGGCTCCGGCACCCGCGCCACCTTCGAGGCCGCCGTCTTTGGCGACGAGGCCGTCGACTTTAAGGGCGACGCCGAGCTCGACAAGTCCGGCGACGTCCAGACTCAGATGGGCAGCACCGATAACGCCATCTCCTACCTCGACTTCTCGCACTTCGATGACTCCAAGTTCAACGCCATCAAGGTCGAGGGCGTCGAGCCCAAGAGCAAGAATGTCACTGATGACTCCTTCAAGATCTGGGCTACCGAGCACATGTACTGCTCTAAGGACGCCGACGAGGCCACCAAGGCCTTCCTGGAGTTTATGCTTTCCGACGACGTCCAGGGCAAGCTCGTCGAGGAGCAGGGCTTCATCCCCGTCTCTGCCAGGAAGGTCGTCAAGGACGCCAGCGGCAAGGTCTCTGCTAAATAAGTAATCGCCCCGGAAAGGTTTGCAATGGCAAAACAGCTGCCAAAGCGCGACCTTGAGAACGTGGGCCTGGGCGTCACGGGCGCGTGCGTAGCGCTCGTGACGCTTGTCGTTGCCGCGCTCATCTTTATGGTCGCCCAAAAGGGCCTCTCGGCTTTTGTCAAGGACGGCGTCTCGGTCGTCGAGTTTTTCACCGGCACCAAGTGGGACCTGGCCAACACGGCCGAAAACGGCCTGCCTTATACCGGCGCCCTGCCCCTGATCGTCACCTCGTTTGCGGTCATGGTGCTCTCCACGCTCATCGCGCTGCCCATCGCCATCGGCTCTGCCATCTTTGCGGTCGAGATTAGCCCTAAGTTTGGCTCCAAGGTCTTTCAGCCGCTCATTGAGCTTTTGACCGGTATTCCCTCGGTCGTCTTTGGCCTGATTGGCTTTCACGTGGTCGTCGGCCTTATGAAGAGCGTTTTCCACGTGAGTACGGGTCTGGGCATCTTGCCCGGCGCCATAGTGCTGGCTGTCATGATCCTGCCGACCATGACCACGCTTTCGGTCGATGGCCTGCGCGCTGTGCCCGATAGCTACCGTCAGGGCTCGCTCGCGCTGGGCTACACCCGCTGGCAGACCATCTGGCACGTGGTGCTCAAGTCCGCCATGCCGTCGCTCATGACTGCGGTTATCTTGGGCATGACCCGCGCCTTTGGCGAGACGCTCGCCGTGCGCATGGTTATCGGCGGCATCGAGGCCATGCCGACGTCGCTGCTGTCGCCGGCGTCCACCATCACCACCACGCTCACCACGTCCATGGCGGTCTATGCCGAGGGCTCGGCCCAGGACGATGTTCTGTGGGCACTCGGCCTGCTGCTGATGGGCATGAGCCTCATCTTCATCCTGATCATCCACCTTATAGGCCGCAAGGGGGCGAAGGCTCGTGGCTAGCACACGCATCCATATCGACGAGGCGAGACTCGAGCGCGTCCAAAAGCAGGACCGCTTCGCCACGGGTGTGTTGACGGCAATCGTCGCTATCGTCATGCTCATCGTCATCTCCATGGTGGCCTATATCCTGTTCGAGGGCATCTCGACGCTGTTCCAGCCGGGCTTCCTCACGGAGCCCGCGCGCGCCAACGGAACCCAAGGCGGCGTGCTCTATCAGCTGTTCGACTCGTTCTACCTGCTGCTGATCACTCTGGTCATCTCGGTGCCCATCAGCCTGGGCGGAGCGGTCTTCCTGGTTGAGTACGCGCCGGACGGCCCCATCCGCGACATCGCCTCCACCGCTATCGAGACGCTGTCTTCGCTGCCTTCCATCGTCGTCGGCATGTTTGGCTTCTTGGTGTTCTCGGTGCAGCTGGGCTGGAAGTACTCCATCATCTCCGGCGCCGTCGCGCTCACCATGTTCAACATTCCCATCCTGGTGCGCGTGATTCAGCAGGCGCTCGAGGACGTGCCGCAGGCCCAGCGCGATGCGTGTCTGGCTATGGGCCTCACTCGCTGGGAGGCCACGCTGCACATCCTGATCCCCGAGGCCATGCCCGCCATCGTGACCGGCATCGTGCTTTCGGCCGGCCGCGTCTTTGGCGAGGCCGCAGCACTGCTCTTCACCTCGGGCATGAGCTCGCCGGTTCGCCTCAACTTCTTGAGCTTTAACCTGTCGAGCCCTACCTGCGCATGGAACGCGTTCCGCCCCGGCGAGTCGCTCGCCGTACATATCTACAAGATCTATGGCGAGGGCAGCCCCGAGGCCCAGCAGATCGTCTGGGGCACCGCCGCACTGCTGATGATCTGCGTGCTGCTGTTTAACGTAATCGCCCGCATCGTGGGCAAGCAACTGGCAAGGAAGATGACGGCCGAATGAGCGAGATAAATGCAACGCCCGCAACCGAGGCGGCCACGTCCGAGACCCAGGACTTTCTGTCGAGTGTGGGGGAGAGCGAGAAGCGCGTTCGCGTGAGCGGCAGGGCCGTGAGCGACGAGGTCGTGCTCTCCACCAAGGACGTCAACGTGTACTATGGCGACCACCATGCCCTGCACAATACGTCGCTCGACTTTCACAAGGGCGAGATCACGGCGCTCATCGGGCCTTCGGGCTGCGGTAAGTCGACCTTCTTGCGTAGCCTCAACAATATGAATCGCGAGTTTCGCGGCTGCC
>CAJLAN010000219.1 GCA_905204635.1 uncultured Collinsella sp.
GCCTGGCGTCGCAAGAACGCCATCGAGCGCACCTGCCGCTGGCGTCCCGACTTGATCGAGACGGCGCGGCTCACGCCCGAGGAGCGCGCTTACGCGCAGGAGATTCTTGACGCTTCGTATTCGCAGAGCGAGGAGTGAGTATGGTTCCTACGCAACATTCCGCGTTGAGGGGCGCTTTTGAGTGGATCGCGGTCATCGCGATCGCACTGGTCGCCACCTTCCTGATTCGCTCGTTTGTGGTCGAGCCCTTTGTGGTGCCCACCGGCTCCATGGAGTCCACGATCGAGATTGGCGACCAGATCTTGGCACAAAAGGTGAGCCTCGAGCTCGGTCAGCCCGTCAAGCAGGGCGATATCGTGGTGTTTCACAACCCCGATGGCACCTCCGAGCATGATGTTCTTGTCAAGCGCGTTATTGCCACGGCCGGCCAGACGGTCGACCTGCAGGACGGCAAGGTGGTCGTTGACGGCCAAGCGCTCGACGAGGACTATACGTCGGGCATGAGCTGGCCGCTTTCGGTCCAAGCGCCCGGCGCTCAGGTAAGCTATCCCTACACCGTTCCCGACGGATGCGTGTGGGTGATGGGCGACAACCGCGAAAACTCTGCCGACTCACGCTACTTTGGTCCCGTCGATCGCTCTGATTTGATCGCTGTGGCACTCGTTCGCTACTGGCCGCTCAACCGCATCGGCGCTATCGACTAAAAACCGCTATAGTACAGTACCTAACCGTGTAATCGTTTCGACGAGGGGATATTAGAGGCATGAACGCTTCATCGCTTTCCTTCCAAGACATCATCCTGCGCCTCCAGCAGTACTGGGGCGAGCAGGGCTGCGTCATTATGCAGCCCTATGACTCCGAGGTCGGTGCCGGTACCTTCCATACCGCGACCACGCTGCGCTCGCTCGGTCCCGCCGAGTGGCGCACCTGCTATGCGCAGCCCTGCCGCCGTCCCGCCGACGGCCGCTACGGCGAGAACCCCAACCGCATGCAGCACTACTATCAGTTCCAGGTGCTCATCAAGCCCTCGCCGGTCAACGCCCAGGAGCTCTACCTGGGTTCGCTGGCCGCCATTGGCCTGGACCCCAACGACCATGACGTCCGCTTTGTCGAGGACGACTGGGAGAGCCCGACCCTTGGCGCCTGGGGCCTTGGCTGGGAGGTCTGGCTCAATGGCATGGAGGTCACGCAGTTTACGTACTTCCAGCAGGTGGGCGGCATCGAGGTTGACCCCGTGCCCGTCGAGATCACCTATGGCCTGGAGCGTATCGCCATGTACGCCCAGGGCGTCAACTCGGTCTACGACTTGGTGTGGAGCTACCTGCCCGACGGCACGCCCATGACCTATGGCGACGTGTTCCTCGAGAACGAGCGCGAGTTCAGTGCCTATAACTTTGAGGTCGCCAACGTGGAGATGATGCGTCAGAAGTTTGATGACTACGAGGCCGAGTGCCACTCCTGCCTGGAGCGCAAGCTGCCGCTGCCGGCATATGACTGCGTCATGAAGTGCAGCCACGCTTTCAACCTGCTCGATGCCCGCGGCGCGCTGTCCGCGGTCGAGCGTGCCAACTACATCCTGCGCGTCCGCGCCGTCGCCAAGGCGTGCTGCGAGGCCTACATGGCCGAGGTCGCCGGAGTCAACGAGAATGCCGACCAGGAAGGCGAGGTGGCGTAAGCCATGGCAGACGCTAAGGATTTCCTGTTTGAGATCGGTACGGAGGAAATGCCCTCCGCGCCGCTGAACAATGCCGTCAAGCAGCTTGGCACCATGATCGCCAAGGGTCTCGATGAGGCCGGTCTGGCCCACGGCGAGGTCCGCGTGATCTCGAGCCCGCGTCGTCTGGCTGCACTCGTTGCCAACGTCGCCACCGCGACCGATGAGGTTCACGAGGTCAAGCGTGGCCCCGCGGCCAACATTGCCTTCGACGCTGACGGTAACGCCACCAAGGCCGCTCAGGGCTTTGCCCGCAAGTGCGGTGTGACTGCCGAGGACCTGGTCCGTCGCGAGGACACTGACGGTCGCGAGTATGTGTTCGCCGAGAAGAACATTCCCTCCGTACCGGCTAAGCCGATTCTGACCGCTCTGTGCGAGAAGACCATCGCCGGCCTGCAGTGGCCCAACTACCGCAGCCAGCGCTGGGGTCACGAGCATGCGACCTTTGTTCGTCCGGTCCGCTGGATCTGCTGTCTTTTGGGCGAGGATGTTGTGCCCGTGTCGTTTGCCGACGTGACGAGCGGCAACACCACGCGCGGTCATCGCGTACTTGGCCCTGGCGACCATGTGGTTGCCAGCCCCGCTGTTTACGAGCAGGTGCTCGAGGACGCCGGTGTGCTTTCTGCCGAGCGTCGTCGTGAGGCCATCCTCGCCGGTATCGCCGAGGTCGAGGCTGCCCGTCCCGGCTGCCATGTCGATACGCCCAAGAAGGTCTTTGAGGAGGTCATTAACCTCTGCGAGTGGCCGACGGTGCTCGTCGGTACCTTCGATGAGGAGTTCCTCAAGGTCCCGCACGAGATCATCTGCGAGTCCATGCTCACCAACCAGCGCTACTTCCCGATCTATGACGGCGAGGGCAAGCTCACGCGTGAGTTCGTGGTCGTCTCCAACAGCAAGCCCGAGAACGCCGAGCGCGTGATCGACGGCAACGAGCGCGTCGTACGCGCCCGTCTGGACGACGCAAAGTTCTTCTACGAGGAGGACCTGAAGATTTCCCTCGACGAGTTCCGTGAGCGTTTGGCCAAGGTTGCCTTCCAGGAGAAGCTCGGTAGCGTGCTCGCCAAGTCCGAGCGCATCGAGCAGCTCGCGCTCGCTATTGCCCGCGAGGCTCATCTGGGCGCTCATCTTGCCGCTGACGCTGCTCGCGCCGCGCACCTGTGCAAGGCCGACCTGGTATCCAACGCCGTCGTCGAGTTCACGAGCCAGCAGGGCGTGATGGGCGGTTACTACGCCACCGCGATGGGGGAGAACGACGAGGTCGCCCACGCCATTCGCGATCACTATCGTCCCCGCTTTGCTGGTGACGAGCTGCCCGAGGGCATCGCTGGCTGCATCGTGGCCTGTGCCGACAAGCTCGATACCATTGCCGGTATCTTTGCCATCGGCGAGCCCCCGACCGGCTCCTCCGACCCCTATGCGCTGCGTCGTGCCGCGCACCAGACCGGCGTAGTTTACCACCCTTGCTGTCCCCTGAATTTT
>CAJLAN010000220.1 GCA_905204635.1 uncultured Collinsella sp.
GGTGGTATCCGCATCGCTTGCCAGGCTGCCAGCCAGCACGGCTACAAGGTCGACGAGAACGTTGTCGAGCGCTACACCTTCGAGCGCAAGACCCACAACGCCGGCGTCTTCGATGTTTACACCCCCGAGATGCGTGCTTGCCGCTCGGCCCACATCATCACCGGTCTGCCCGATGGCTATGGCCGCGGCCGCATCATCGGCGACTACCGTCGTGTTGCCCTGTACGGTGTCGACTACCTGATCAAGGACAAGGAGGCCCAGAAGGCTTCCACCCCGACGGTCATGACCGCCGACAACATCCGCGATCGTGAGGAGCTGCAGGAGCAGATCCGCGCCCTCGGCGAGCTTAAGATGATGGCCGAGACCTATGGTTTCGATATTTCCAACCCTGCTACCAACACGCAGGAGGCCATCCAGTGGATGTACTTCGCCTACCTCGCTGCCGTCAAGGAGCAGAACGGCGCCGCTATGTCCATCGGCCGTACCTCCACGTTCATCGACATCTACGCTGAGCGCGACCTTGCCAACGGTACCTTCACCGAGGAGCAGATCCAGGAGTTCGTGGATCACTTCATCATGAAGCTTCGCATGGTCAAGTTTGCCCGTACCCCCGAGTACCAGGCTCTGTTCACCGGCGACCCGCAGTGGGTCACCGAGTCCATCGGCGGCATGGGTGTTGACGGCCGTACGCTCGTTACCAAGATGAGCTACCGCTACCTGCACACGCTCGAGAACATGGGCACCAGCCCCGAGCCCAACATGACCGTTCTGTGGTCGACCCGTCTGCCCGAGAACTTCAAGAAGTTCTGCGCCAAGACTTCTGTCGCTAGCTCCTCGATCCAGTACGAGAACGACGACCTCATGCGCGTCTATCATGGCGACGACTACGGCATCGCCTGCTGCGTGTCCTCCATGCGCATCGGCAAGGAGATGCAGTTCTTCGGCGCTCGCGCCAACCTGGCCAAGTGCCTGCTGTACGCACTCAACGGCGGTGTTGACGAGGTCTCCAAGAAGCAGGTCGGCCCCAAGTATCGCGCCGTCGAGGGCGATACGCTCGATTACGACGACGTTGTGGCCAAGTACAACGACATGATGAAGTGGCTCGCTGGCGTGTACGTCAACTCGCTGAACATCATTCACTACATGCACGACAAGTATTGCTACGAGCGCATCCAGATGGCTCTGCACGACAAGCACGTGCACCGCTGGTTCGCTACGGGCATCGCTGGCCTTTCCGTCGTGGCTGACTCCCTGTCCGCCATCAAGTACGCCAAGGTCCACCCCGTCCGTGATGAGAACGGCATCATCGTCGACTTCGAGACCGAGGGCGAGTTCCCCAAGTACGGTAACGACGACGACCGCGTCGACCAGATCGCTCACGACGTTGTGCACCAGTTCATGGAGTACATCCGCATGAACGATACCTACCGCAACTCCGTGCCTACGACCTCGGTTCTGACCATTACCTCCAACGTCGTGTACGGTAAGAAGACCGGCTCCACGCCCGACGGCCGCAAGGCTGGCCAGCCGTTCGCCCCGGGTGCTAACCCCATGCACAAGCGCGATAGCCACGGCGCCATCGCTTCGCTGTCTTCGGTTTCCAAGCTCCCGTTCCGCGATGCTCAGGACGGCATCTCCAACACCTTCTCCATCATCCCGAGTGCGCTCGGCAAGGAGGACCAGGTGTTCTTTGGCGATATCGACCTTGATCAGCTGGGCGAGTAACTATTGTTAGTGCTATACTAACAATAACGATTACTGATTAGCGCGCCGGTTTCGGCCGGCGCCTATCAATCGAAGGAGACACATTATGAAGGTTTCTGAAGTTTCTGAGACTCAGGCCGATAACCTGGTCCACATGCTCGACGCTTACGCCGAGAAGGGTGGCCACCACCTGAACATCAACGTCTTCAACCGTGAGACGCTGCTCGACGCTCAGGCTCACCCCGAGAAGTATCCGCAGCTGACCATCCGCGTTTCCGGCTACGCCGTGAACTTCCACACGCTCACCAAGGAGCAGCAGGACGAGGTCATTGCGCGTACCTTCCACGACAAGTTCTAAAGGGGTTTAACTCCCGCAGGATTGCCGGGGCTGTTTGGGCTACCTCCCAAAACGTCCTCGGACATGCAAAGAGGCTCGCTGCGCACTTCGTGCGGCGAGCCTTTTTGCGTCCTGCGGAATATTTTGGAAAGTAACCCAAAGCGGCCCGGCTGGGGTCCTGTGTAGTCACCCTTTAGGCGGAACTCTCCTAATTATTTGGATGAGTCGTTTACTTACTTGTACTGTTACCGTCTTCCCGCTCTTGTTGGGGTATGCTTTGTTCGTATGTAAACGTATGACATGTTGATGGGGGAGGGTGCTATGGCTCGCGAGGGCGCTCGTTCTAAGGATTCGGCTAAGCCTGGCATCAAGGAAGTTGCAGCGGTGGCGGGGGTTTCGCCTACTACGGTATCTCGCGTGCTTAATAATCGCGGCTATATTAGCCAAGAGACCCGCGATAAGGTCCATGCCGCGATGAAGCGCATCAACTATACGCCCAACGATATCGCCCGTGCCATGCTCAACGGTCGCCTGAATCTAATAGGTATGATCGTCCCCTATGTCAGCAGCCCGTTTCATGCCCAAGCGGTCCAAGCCGTTGAGCGTACCCTGGCCGAAAACGGTTTTAAGATGTTGCTGTGCAATAGCGCCAATCGACCTGATCTTGAGCGTTCTTATATCGATATGCTTCGGCGCAATATGGTCGATGGCGTCATCGTCAACTCGCTTAATATCGGTGCCGAGGCGTATGCCGAGATGGGCTTGAGTCTGGTTGGTATCGACTGCGACCTTGGCGAGGCCTCTGTTCAGATTGCGAGCGACAGCTATAGTATCGGCGAACTTGCCACGCGTCGCCTGATCGATGACGGGTGTTCGCGCATCCTGTGCCTGCGCAGCAATAGCCGCATGCGCATGCCTGCCAATAAGCGTACCGATGCCTACCTCGATGTTGTTGAGCAGGCCGGTTTGCCCGCGCTTGTCCGTGAGGTCGAGTTCGTTAAGCCCGACGACGAAAAGAGTGCGGTCGTTGCGAAGATCCTCGATGAGAACCCCGATATTGACGGCATCTTTGCGGGCGTGGGCAGCGTGCTGAGCTTCCTGCCGACCATCGTCACGCTGTTCTTCTTCC
>CAJLAN010000221.1 GCA_905204635.1 uncultured Collinsella sp.
ACGTGGCAGGGCCGGCAGCAGCAGCCTGTGAGGACATAACGCTAATACCCACGATCGAAGAGGACTGATCGAGAATCTCCATCGTATGCTGCGGCTGGAGCAGGCGCATCACGCCCTCCGCTGTCTGCACGACATAGGAAAAGGAGAGGCGAGCCGACGTGATGGGGTCCAACCGGACCACCTGCGTAGAGGCATACACACCTAGGCGCTCGTCCTCTTTGAGCGCAACCGTGGTCGAATGCCGCTTGCCGTCACGCTCGTACTCAATGGCGATATCATCCTTACCGGCAGCCTTGCCGATAGCATCGTAAACGTCCATCCAGGTAGAGCACGATACTCCGTCGACCGAAAGGATTGCATCGCCGCCCTCAATACCTGCCTTGGCGGCAATAGACCCCTCGTCAACCTGACCGATCACGTTAGTATCCATCGGTACGGTGACACCCGCAATGGAATAGATGCTCATAAGGAGCAAAAAGCCCGTCAAAATATTGACGAGAATGCCCGCGAGCAGCATAAAGGCGCGCTTGAGAAAACCCTGGCCCAGATAGGTATGCGAACGCTCTTGCGCAAGGAACTCGGCTTCGCCGCACGGCAGCTCCCACACATCGCCCTCGGCAGTCGCATGCTCTCGATCGAACCGGCGGCCGTCAAAGGTGGTGTAACCCGCCGCGTCTCGAGGCAGTGTCTGATACTTGGTGGGATAGTAGCTCGGTGAGGGCTTCTCCCCTTCCTCATACCAAGGTGCGATGGAGCCCCAGCCCAGCAACAGAGCACAAGCCTCGAGCACATCCTCCTCGGAAAGCTCGAGCTCGACAGCAAGGTCGGCCACGGTCACGCGACCATGACGATAGATAGCCGCGAGCACGCGATCGGCACACGAGACATCGGTCGGATCCATACCGCAGATGGCAGCGTAGCCACCCAGCAGCAGCGGGGTCACGCCAAACTTAGTTCCAATGCGACGCGACGTGTAATGGATGTCAAAGCGGCACGGCAGGCCCAAAAAGAACTCGGTCACACGGACGCCGCAGGCACCCGCCGCCAAAAAGTGGCCGCCCTCGTGCAAAAACACGAGGACGGAAAGCATCAGCAGGCCCCAAAAGACCGATGAGAGAACGCTCAGAACAGTATCCATAAAACGAAAAAGCAATCCTTATGGGTTAGGAACGGGTTGCGGCGAGTACCTGCGCAGCCTTTTCACGCGCCCACGCATCGATGTCGCGAAGCTGCTCAAACGAATCGACAGCCTGCATATCGTGGGCATCCATGCAGGATTCCACAATGCGATCGATATCGGTAAAGCTGCAGCCATCGTGCAGGAAGGCATCAACGGCGACCTCGTTGGCGGCATTGAGCACGCACGGCATGGTGCCACCCGTCTTGCCGGCACGCTCGGCCAGTGCCAGACAGCGGAAGGTATCCATGTTGGCAGCATCAAACGTGAGCTGCCCCAGCTCGCGAAAATCAATACGAGGCGCCGGGGTATCCCAACGCTCGGGATACGAGAACGCGAACTGGATGGGAATACGCATGTCGGAAGCACCGAGATGCGCCATCACAGAGCCGTCGGCGAACTCGACCATAGAGTGAATCTTGGACTGACGCTGCACGACCACGTTAATGAAATCGAGGTCGCAGTTGAACAGATGCATGGCCTCAATGCGCTCCAGGCCCTTGTTCATGAGGGTGGCGGAGTCGATGGTGATCTTGGCACCCATGGCCCACGTGGGATGTGCGAGGGCATCGGCACGCGTCACGCGATTGAGCTCGTCGCGCGTACGGCCAAAGAACGGACCGCCCGAGCAGGTAAGCCAAATACAATGAGCCTCGCGCGGGTCCTCCCCCAGATAGCACTGGTAGATGGCGGAGTGCTCAGAGTCGACTGGAATAAGCTGGCCCGGTTGTGCCAACGGCATAAGCAAGTCGCCACCGACGACGAGGGACTCCTTGTTGGCAAGGGCAAGGCGCTTATTAGAGGTCAAGGCCGCATGGCTCGCCTCGAGACCGGCGGCGCCCACAATAGCAACGAGCACGCAGTCGACATCGTCGCGACGCGCGAGCTCGCAAACCGCCTGCGCGCCAACGCCGAGCTTCGTTCCCTCGGGCAACTCCTGCAGCACGGCGTCATCGCCGTGAGCGACATCGGCCACGGCAACCGCCGGAACCGAGAACTCGCGGGCAGCGGCAACGAGCTCAGAGGTGCTGGAATTAACGGACAGCGCCGTCACCTGCAGGCGATCAGCATGCTGACGGCACACATCGAGTGCCTGGGTGCCGATAGAGCCCGTACAACCCAGGATGGCAACACGGAGGCGTCCATCGGGGCCATACGTCGTCTGGAATGACATTACAGCACGCCTCCGATCATCAAAAGCAGCTGAGCGGTAATGCAGCCAAAGATAAGCGAGTCGCTACGGTCGAGCATGCCGCCATGGCCCGGGATAAGGTTGCCGGAATCCTTGACGCCCACGCCACGCTTGATGCGCGACTCGATAAGGTCGCCGATAACGCCCAAAATGGACACGACCACGCCGCACAGCAGCGCATAGGGCAGGCTGAGCTTGTAGAAGTGCGTCGCCCACAGAATGAGCCAAATCAAAACCGAGCCCAGGATGCCGCCGACAAACCCCTCCCAGCTCTTTTTGGGAGAGATCTTGGGAACCATCTTGTGCTTGCCGATACGGCTGCCCACAATGTAGGCAAACGAATCGGAGACCCAAAGGGACGCGCAAACGCCCACTGAAAGCAGGGCGCCGGCAAAACCGGGCACGGCATCGCGCAGCAGCACGATAGCCGACAGCATAAAGCCAGTGTAGATGGGACCCATGAGCGTCACGGCCACATCAGAGATGCGGGTACGCGGCGACCAGACATACCAAATGCCCACAGCGAGCATCAGGGCAAAAAGCAGGGCATTCAGCAACATCGAATCGCCCAACGCCGACAGCGGAAAGAGTACGGCGGCAGCGATACCCATGCGCTCGTTAGCCATCTTGCCATCGAGCCTCGTCATACGGAAAAACTCATAACAGCACAGACCGCTCATGACAGAAACAAAGATGGCAGTGGGCACGATACCCAAAACCAGGCACAGGATAAAGACAACGGCGTAGACGATACCGGCGG
>CAJLAN010000222.1 GCA_905204635.1 uncultured Collinsella sp.
GACCCTTGCCAGCCTCGATGTACTCACGGACGCCCTTGGCGAAGACGAGCTGCAGGTCGGTGTTGACGTTGATCTTGGAGATGCCCAGGGAGATAGCCTTCTTGATCTGATCCTCGGGGATGCCGGTGCCACCGTGCAGGACGAGGGGCAGGTCGCCGGTCTGGGCCTTGATCTCGCCCAGACGCTCGAAGGAAAGGCCAGCCCAGTCGGCGGGATAGACGCCGTGGATGTTGCCGATGCCGCAGGCGAGGAAGTCGACGCCCAGGTCAGCAATCTGCTTGCACTCAGCGGGGTCAGCGAGCTCGCCGTTGGAGGTCACGCCGTCCTCGGTGCCGCCGATGCCGCCGACCTCGGCCTCGATGGACATGCCCTTGGAGTGGGCAAGCTCAACGAGCTCCTTGGTGCGGTCGAGGTTAAGCTGGAAGGTCTCCTCGTGAGAGCCGTCATACATGATGGACGTGAAGCCGGCCTCGATGCACTTGAAGCAGTCCTCGTAAGAACCGTGATCGAGGTGAAGGGCGACGGGAACGGTAACGCCCGTGGCCTCGACGGCAGCCTTGACCATGTCGGCGCAGACCTTGAAACCGCCCATCCACTTAGCGGCACCAGCGGTGCACTGAAGGATCAGCGGAGACTTGGCCTCCTCGGCGGCCTGGAGAATAGCCAGGGTCCACTCGAGGTTGTTGGTGTTGAAGGCACCGAGAGCGTACTTGCCGGCCTCGGCCTTCTTGAGCATGTCTGCTGCGTTGACGAGCATAAAAGAAACCTCCTGTAAGGTTGCTCCGATAACGCCTGAGATTTTACCACGGCGCACCCGAGCATAAACGTTCGTTTGTTCACGAATATCGTCCAAACAGACTTTTTTTGACCGTTTGCCCTACGGAATCGACCCGTTGGGGAAAAATAGCTTGACGTTTGGACGCTTCTCGTGCTTTAGAAGCTGACTATAAAGCTACACCTGCATGAAAGGGTTCTGCATGAGCTCGCGTGCCATGGTGGTCGAATCGCCATGGCCGGTTAGGCAAACGGTATCGGGCGGGAGAAGCCGGGCGAGCTTGGAGAGCGAGCGCAGAATCGCCGCCTCGTCGCCACCGGCAAGATCGGTGCGGCCGTGGCTACCCGGGAACAGGGTGTCGCCAACAAAGGCGATGCATCCCTGCTCGGTGGCAGCAAACAAGACGATCCCGCCCGGCGTATGCCCTGGCGTCTCGATCACCTGCAGGCAGATATCGCCCACCTCGAGAGCATCGCCCTCGGCGAGTAGGCGCGTCGGCTCCCCGGGGTCGGGCGTCTCAATGCCCCACATAGCTCGCTGTTCCTCGATGTTCGCATGCGGCACCGCCACATCCTTAGCACACAGCTCATACTGGCAGCCCTCGCCAACGGCGGTTCGTACGCCGGCAACACCACCAACATGATCGGCATGGCCATGAGTGCAAACGGCGCCAAGCATGCGTACGCCGGGATGCTCGGCTCGAATATGCTCCACCAAGCGCTCGCCTTCCCATGCGGGGTCGACAATCACGCACTCATTGTCCGAAATAACAGCATAGCTATTGGTTTGAATGGGGCCGTTTACGAGCGTCTCGATCTCGACCGATCCCTTGGGAGTTACATCCAAGGACACAGCACTCATGTCCCTCTCCTCTCTATAGAACTCGAGGCATCAAACGATGCCTCGAGTGTAGCGAATATCGATAATGTGGCACGTTCGTCGCGACTAAACGCGGCGCTTAAGCTGGGCTCCACCCTCGCCGGGCATCAGGCGGCGCGCGTCGTAGACCGAGTCAACGCTGCTGATAGAAGCCAGCAGCGGATCCAGGCCACTCGCATCCGAGATCTCGACCATAAAGCGCAGGGTTGCAATACCCTCGCGGTTGGTCGACGTGGCGGCCGAAAGGATATTGCCGCCCGCATCGCCAATGGCAATGGTGACATCCTTGAGCAGGCCCATGCGGTCCAGGCACTCGACCACGATCTCGACCTGGAAGAGGGTGTCGGCAGCGCCGTCCCACTCCACTTCGATCATGCGCTCGGGATGCTCCATAAGGCCCTTGACGTTGGGGCAGTTGGCGCGATGCACCGAAACGCCACGGCCGCGCGTGATGAAGCCGACGATATCGTCGCCCGTCACCGGATTGCAGCAATGCGCCAGACGGACCAGCAGCCCGCTGTTGCTCTCGCCCTTGACGATAATGCCGTTGCTGGCGCTCTTGCCGCGCTTTTGCGGCTTGCGGTTGGAGCCTCGGGCCGGCTGTTTCACGACCTCGGCGATAGCCTCGGCCTTGGTGAGCTGTTCCTCGGGCTTGGGGTCCAAGATTTGCTCGACCTTGTTACCCACAGCGCGCGGGGCAACTTTGCCGGCGCCGACGGCGGCAAACAGGTCCTCGAGCTGCTTGTAGTTAAACTGCTCCGCCACGGCGTTGAGTGCACGCGTGGATCGCGGCGTAGAAATGCCATACCCGCGCTTGCGCAGGTCCTTGGCCAGTATATCGCGGCCGGCCGCAGCGTCATCGTCTTTGGTCGCGGCGGCAAAATAGCGGCGGATCTTTGACTTGGCGGAAGGCGTCTTGACGATCTTGAGCCAATCACGCGACGGCTTGGAACTCTTGTTGGTAAGGATTTCAACGCGGTCGCCCGTCTTGATCTCGTGCGTGAGCGGGGCCACCGCACCGTTGATCTTAGCGCCGACGCAGTGGTTGCCCACCTCGGTGTGAACGGCGTAGGCAAAGTCGAGCGGCGTGGAGCCGGCACGAAGCGCCATGACCTCGCCCTTGGGCGTAAAGACGAAGATCTCCTGGTCGAACAGATCGACCTTCAGCGAATGCAGGTATTCCTTGGCGTCGGTAATCTCATCAGACGCAGCCCAATCGAGCGAATGCTTGAGCCAGTTAATCTGGTCGTCCAGACGCTGGGCATCATTGGTCTTAGCCGCAGATGATCCGCCCGACTTCTTATAGAGCCAGTGGGCGGCAATGCCGTACTCGGCCTGCTCATGCATCTCATAGGTTCGAATCTGAATCTCGAGCGGGCGGGCCG
>CAJLAN010000223.1 GCA_905204635.1 uncultured Collinsella sp.
CGAACGCCGCATCCGAGCGCAAGCCCGCGCCCGCACCCAAGCCCGCTGCCGCGAAGCCTGCACCTGCCGCGCCTAAGCCTCAGCCTAAAAAGGCCGCTCGTCCCAAGTCCGTCGAGCCCAAGTCGAGCCGTGACGAGATGACCTTTGCCCAGCGCATGGTTACCTCCAAGGAGCCTACGGGCGAGAACGAGATCCCTGGCATGGCGCCGGCTCAAAAAATCATCATTGTCCTTGCCCTCATCGCGTTTGTCATCTTTATGGGCTACACGATCCTGACCAGCATGGGCCTGCTCTAACCGATTTGCATCGGGCAACATGTCCGCATGCTCTGCTCTCGTCCAACCCTCAAATTCTGCACCACACATCCGAAAGGTCGCCCCATGGCTTTGACCGACATCTCGCATCCCACCGACATTGCAATGCTCACCGATCTGTACGAACTCACTATGGCCCAGGGCCTGTGGGAGAGCGGCAAGGCCAATGAGCAGGGTTGTTTTACCGCGTTTTACCGCGACCATCCCTTTGGCAGCGCGTATGCCGTCATGTGCGGCACCGCCGAGCTGCCCGAGCTTGTCGAGAACCTGCGCTTTACGCCCGAGGATATCGACTATCTAGCTTCGCTCCAGGCCCCAGCCGGCGGCGCGATGTTTAAGCCTGCATTCCTCGACTACCTGCGCAACTTCCGTGCGCACGTGAATATCGACGCCGTGCCCGAGGGAGAGCTCTTGTTTCCGCGCGAGCCCATGGTGCGTGTCACCGGCCCGTCGCTTGAGTGTCAGCTGCTCGAGACCGCGCTGCTTAACATCGTCGGCTTCCAGACGCTCGTCGCCACCAAGACGGCGCGCGTGGTACTGGCGTCTGTTGGTCGCCCCGTCGCCGAGTTTGGCCTGCGCCGTGCCCAGGGTCCCGATGGCGGCCTGGCTGTTGCGCGCGCGAGCTACGTTGCCGGCTGTTCCTCTACGTCTAATGTGCTCGCCGGTCGCCGCTACGGTATTCCCGTCTTTGGCACGCATGCGCACAGCTGGGTGATGAGTTTCGATTCCGAGCTCGAGGCCTTCCGTGCCTTTGCCAAGTCGAGCCCCAAGAACTGCACGCTGCTTATCGACACGTACGACGTGCGCGAGGGCTGCGAACATGCCATTACGGTTGCCAAGGAGATGGAGGCGGCGGGTGAGCGCCTGTCGGCCATTCGCATCGACTCGGGCGACCTGGCTAAACTCTCCAAGTATGTCCGCGGCCGTTTTGATGCCGAGGGCCTGCCTTATGTGGGGATCTCGGTTTCCAACGATCTGGACGAGTACACGATTCAGTCGCTGCTCGACCAGGGCGCGCCCATCGATAGCTTTGGCGTGGGCACCAAGCTCGCGACCTGCTACGATCAGCCGGCGCTGGGCGGCGTGTACAAGCTTTCGGCCCGCCGCGCGAGCGAGACGGACCCGTGGACGCCGGTGGTGAAGCTTTCCGAGCAGCCCTACAAGCGTACGATTCCCGGCGTGCAGCGCGTGCGCCGTTATTACGATGGCTTTGGCGGCCCGGTCTGCGACATGATCTATGACGAGGACCATCTGGCAGGTGAGGGCGCCGCGCGCGGCAATACCCTCGTGGCCGTGAACGATGCTGCCTTGGTGACCGATGTGTCCGAGCTTGAGTATCGTGAGCTGCTGATGCCGATTGTGCGCGACGGCAGCGCGGTGGCTCCTCGCGAGAGCATCCAGGACGCGCGCGAGCGTTGCGCCTGGGCGCTCGATCATCTGGACGCTGCCTACAAGCGCTTCCTGTATCCGCAGACCTACGTGGTGGGCATGGAGCAGGGCCTGGCCCAGGTGCGCGACGAGCTCGTGCGCAAGAACATGGCCGTGGCTTCGGCCTTCCCCTGGGCAAAATGATCCGAAGGGGACGGAGGAAAACGGATCACTTTCGTCCGTCCCGCACCAGGTGCCCCGGCTGCCCCAGCTCGCCCGAACGCTCGACATTCGATTGGTTTGACGTATGACGACTTCTTATAAAACGATGGTGGTAAAGATCGGCTCGTCCACGGTGGTGGGTGCCGACGGTAAGGTCAACCGTGCGTTTATCGGTGGCCTGGCTGATCAGGCCGCGGCCCTGCGCAAGCTCGGCTGGCGCTTGGTCGTGGTGAGCTCCGGCGCCATTGCCTGTGGCTATCCCGTGCTGGGCTTCGACCGCAAACCGGTTGGCGATCTGCCGAGCTTGCAGGCATGCGCTTCGGCCGGCCAGTGCATCATCTCGTCGGCCTACGACGAGGAGTTCCATGCGCGTGACCTACTCACCTCGCTCGTGCTGCTCACACGCCACGACACGGCGCGCCGTACGTCCTACCTGCACGCGCGCGACGCTTTGCTGCGCCTGGTGGAGCTGGGCGTGGTGCCGGTCGTCAACGAAAACGACACCGTTACCGTCGACGAGATCAAGTTCGGCGACAACGACACGCTGGCTGCGCTCGTGAGCTGCCTGGTTTCTGCTGACCTGTGCGTGACGCTTTCGGACATCGACGGCCTCTACACCGCCAATCCGCATGAGGATCCGACGGCCGAGTTTATCCCGGTCGTGCATAAGATCGATGCCAAGATCATTGCCTCGGCGGGTGATTCTTCGACCTCGGTGGGTACGGGCGGCATGATCACCAAGATTCGCGCGAGCCGCATTTTGATGACGGCCGGCATTCAGAGCGTGATTTGCTCGGGCGAGGAGCCCGATGCGCTCGTGCGTCTGGCCCGCGGCGAGAGCATGGGCACCCTGTTCGATCCGCCGGCGGAGCGCCTGGACATTGCGCCGCGCAAGCTGTGGATCGCACTGGGTGACAAGGCACATGGCTCGGTGACGGTTGACGACGGTGCCGCGAAGGCGCTGGTCAGCCGTGGCTCGTCCTTGCTCGCGGTGGGTATTCGCCAGGTCGATGGAGAGTTTGCCGAGGGCGATGTGCTCGATGTGTGCGACCCGAGCGGTATGGTCGTCGCCCGCGGTATCGCCGAGGCCGATTCGGACGTGCTGGAGCTTGCGGCC
>CAJLAN010000224.1 GCA_905204635.1 uncultured Collinsella sp.
GGCGAGTGCCATATGAAAGGCGTAGTTGGCCGTGCAGGTTCCGTCGGCACGGCGATGCCACTCGGCCAAGGCATCGGGCATGGTCACGCCGCGATCAGCCGTCGCGTAGTCCACGATGGTCGTCGTACCGCCGCAGGCAGCCGCACGCGTGCCGGTCTCAAAGCTATCGGCCGTCCAGTCCATGCCGGTCCAGCACTGCATGTGCGTGTGCCCATCGATAAAGCCCGGGAACACCCAACAGTCCGTGGCGTCCTGGACGGTATCGTCCTCACCCGGCTCAATCCCCGCGGCAATCCGCACAATCTTGTCGCCCTCCAGGGCAAGATCGGCGCGGCGAAGCCCCTGGGGCGTCACGAGCGCGCCGTTTTTGATGATGATCATGTTGCTCCTTATTGATTAATACAGTTGGCCACGCGATCAAAATACGAGCAGGCGGCGATATGCTCCGTTATGCGTTGCTGCCCCTTGGCGGTATCGACGTCCCACAGCTCGTAGGCACGCGCCTCGACCAGCACCACATCGGTACGGTCCTTGAGGATCGAACCCCCGCCGTCCTTGCCCTCAAGACACATAAGTGCATCGAACAGTTTCGCCGGAAAGAGCACCGGGCTCGAAGGCTCACCGTTGCATGCAAGACGCACCGGATGCTTGCGGCCACGCTCGTCAAATGCACGAACCATAGCCTCAAAAGAATCCGAGCTCACGAGCGGCTGGTCGCCCGGCAAAAAGAGGCAACCTTTCCAGTTACGTTCGACTCCCCACGAAAGGCCCGCACGGACGCTTTCGCTGCGCAGCTCGCCATCGTGCAGCACGCACGGGCAATGCTTGTCCTCGCAAATCTGGACGACCTCGGGCCAACGCGTCGAAACCACGACGTCAAAGCCCCGGGGAACCGAATCGATGGTCCGGGCAATCAGCGGCTCGCCATAGATGTCGGCAAGCATCTTGTTAGAGCCAAACCGCTTGCCCTCGCCCGAAGCCATAATGACGCATCCAAGTTTCATGGTGATACCTCCCCTGAAACCATCGTACCCATAACTCGCGCCGCGGGCATCCACATCGAAAGCGCTTATCCCACACGCCCGCGATGCAAAAAGGGGCACCCCGCCGGTTGGCAGAGCGCCCCCTTTACATGGCTTACCTCAACCCGGCTTTAGGCCTGGAGCCAACGGGCGGTGTTGCGCTCATCGAGGGCCTTGAGGGTAGCAGCGGGATCGGCAACCTTCTGCAGGAACATCATGGCTGCGATGGCATACGGCTTGTAGCTGGCCTCCTTGTACATGCCCACGCGGTGCATGTCGAAGACGTCGGCGTTAACCTCGCCGTGCTCGCAGGAGACACCGGAGATGTCAGCGGGCAGCGGGTGCATAAAGATGGTGTCCTGGCCGTTGGCAGTCTTCTCCATGAGCTCGGTCGTGGAGCACCAGTCCTGATGGGTAGCGTTCTGGGCGAGCAGCTCCTTCTCGAGCGCTGCGATGCCGGCGTCGTCGCCCTCGGCGTACAGGTTGGTACGCTTCTCCATGGCGGCAAACGGAGCCCAGCTTTTGGGGATCACGATGTCGGCGCCCTCGAAGGCCTCGGCCATGGTGTTGACCTGCTTAAAGGTGGTGCCGGACTCGGCGGCATAGCCCTTGGCGCGCTCGACGACCTCGGGCATGAGGTCGTAGCCCTCGGGGTGGGCCAGGGTGACGTCCATGCCAAAGCGGGGCAGCAGGCTGATCAGCGACTGCGGGCAGGACAGCGGCTTGCCGTAAGAGGGCGAATAAGCCCAGGTGACGGCAACCTTCTTGCCCTTGAGGTTCTCGAGGCCGCCAAACTCGTTGATGAGGTAGAGCATGTCGGCAGAGGACTGCGTGGGGTGGTCGGAATCGGACTGCAGGGAGATGAGCGTGGGACGGTGATCCAGAACGCCGTCCTCGTAAGCCTGCTGCACGGACTCGGAGACCTCGGCCATGTAGGCGTCGCCCTTGCCGATGTACATGTCGTCGCGGATGCCGATGACGTCGGCCATGAAGGAGATCATGGTAGCGGTCTCGCGGACGGTCTCGCCGTGAGCGATCTGGGACTTCTTCTCGTCCAGGTCCTGCAGCTCAAGGCCGAGCAGGTTGGCGGCCTTAGAGAAGGAGAAGCGCGTACGGGTGGAGTTGTCGCGGAACAGGGAGACAGCCAGGCCCGAGTCGAAGATCTTGGACGAGACGTTGTTCTCACGCAGCTCGCGCAGGGCGTCGGCGACGATGTAGAGAGCCTTGAGCTCATCGGTGGTCTTGTCCCAGGTGTGCAGGAAGTCGCTGCCGTACATACCCTTAAAGTCGAGACCGTTCAGCTGCTCGACGAGCTCGGTAAACTTAGCGTCCATGGAAATGTCCTTTCTAAAGATGAAACGCTCGCAATGAGTTAATGCGCTCCGGCATGCGCGTGTGGCTAGAACATGCAGAGCGCCATGACGAGGACCCGCCACCGTTGAGGAAGCATGGGAGATAACGGCCGCGGGCCCCAAGTCAACAGGAGGTGCCGGGGACACGAGCGGCCCCCGGCTCAACAAAATCGAGGAATGGGACTAGTCGATCTTGTTGTTGGTCAGACCGGCGCGGAACACGGTGGCATCGCCATCGGCCTGGCTCGGATCGTAGAGATTCAGGGCAGCCACGTACATGGCGGCAGCGGTGACCAGGTCGTCCTTGTAGGTGACCTCGTTGGGAGCGTGAGCCTGAGACTCGGCACCCGGGCCAAAGCCCACGCAGGGGATGCCATAGCGGCCCTGGATGGAAACGCAGTTCGTGGAGAAGGTCCACTTGTCTCACAGCGGGCGACCGGTGCGCTTGTCCATGCTGGGCTCGCAGCCGATGCGCTCGTCACCGAACATGGCCTTGTGGGCGTCGACGAGGGCCTTGACGTGCGGAGCGGTCTCCTTGTTGATCCACGTGGGGAAGTAAGCCTCGGTCTCGTAGACCTCGCCGGTCCAGGACGGACGGTCGTACATGTACATGGAGACCTT
>CAJLAN010000225.1 GCA_905204635.1 uncultured Collinsella sp.
TCCCGGCGTATGGGTAGCAAAAAGCCCGCTACCGAATTGGTAACGGGCTTCTTAGGTTCTGTGGTGCCCCCAGCGGGATTCGAACCCGCGATATCCACCTTGAAAGGGTGGCGTCCTTGGCCGCTAGACGATGGGGACAGCGGGAAAGAGTATAGCAGACTTTTTTAACCGTTCACATATCGTTGGCAAACTGAAAAACCACCACAAAGGTGCCTGTCCCCTTTGTGGTGGTGGGGTGCTAGGGGAGGAGCTTCACGGCGGCGTCGTGGGCGGCGTGCTCGTAGGTGTCGTCGAGGGGCTTGAGCGGCAGCAGGGCTGTGGCCTGCGCATCGCCGCGGCGCTCGAGGGCGTGCGCGATCAGCCAGTCGGCGAGTTCGGGGTTCTTGGGCAGCGCCGGGCCGTGCAGGTACGTACCGATGACGCCCTTGTAGATGAGGCCCTCAAGGCCATCATCGCCGTTGTTGCCGGTGCCCGCGACGACGGACGTTCCGAGCGGCGTTGCCTCCGCGTCGAGCAGGGTGCGACCTCCATGGTTCTCGAATCCCACAAAGGGCTCAGGTGCCAGATCGGTTTTGACGGCTACGTTGCCAATCAGGCGGTCGGAGCCGCGTACGGTTTCGGCGGCAATGACGCCCAGGCCCTCAATGCGATCGTCGCCCATGTAGTACGAACGGCCGAGCAGCTGATAGCTGCCACAGATGGCAAGCAGCGAGCCGCCATCCTCAACATAGGCTGCGACCTTGTCTTTTTGAGCGAGCAGCTCGTGTGCCACGGCTAGCTGGTCGCGGTCGGAGCCGCCACCCATCATGAGGATATCGGCATCGGTCAAATCAAGCGTTTCGCCCATGCGGACCTCGTCCACGCGCACGGGAATGCCGCGCCAGGCGCAGCGGCGCTCGAGCGCGATAACATTGCCGCCGTCGCCGTAGAGGTTGAGCGCATCGGGATACAGGTAGACGATGCGCAGCGGGCGCGAAAGCTCGACTGGCGCGATGCCGACAGGAAGAGCGCTGCCGTCGGCACGGGCTACGGCGCGCCCGGCAACAGCGTCGGCGGTGGCGCCTTTCAGCCCATCGAGCTCCTTGACCAGCGGCGGGAAGGCCGTGTAGTTGGCGACGGCGTAGAAGGTGTCATCGGCGGCCTCGTCTGCCACGGCGCCAATTGCCTGCGCGACGTCCGAGATAATCGCGGCATCGATGCCGGCGTACTTGAGGCGCACCTGCATGTCGTGTGCGCGCGTGCCGCCGGCAAAGGCGACAAGATCCGGCGTGTCGGCGATGCGTTCAAAGTCGACGTCGTAGATCCACGATACATCGTGGCCGTCGGCATCGTTGTCGTTGAGGAAGAAAGCGCAGAGTCTGCCGCCTGCCGTCTTAATGGATTGGATCTGTCGATCGAAGCCCACGGGATTCTTAGCCAGGTTGGCCTCGACGGTGCGGCCGGCGATATCCCAGCGGCCCATGCGTCCGCCGGCGGGGACGTAGGCATCGAGCGTGGGCTGCAGATGCGCCGGGTCCACGCCCAACTCATGTGCGGCAAAGAATGCAGCGGCAACGTTGTAGACCATGTACAGGCCGTTGTAGCGCGTGGCGATGTGTGCGGCTGGCGCGCTGGAACCAGATCCAAACACCAGGTCAAAGCCGTAGCCGAGCTTCACGTCCGTCACGCGACGGACAAGCGCAGGACGGGCCCAACCGCACGAGGGGCAATGGTAGGCGCCGAGTTGACCATACTGTACGTAGTCGTACTCCAACGGGGCGTTGCACTGTGAGCAAAAACGTGAGTCGCTAATACGGTCGGACTCGGTGTTGGTGGCGCCGTCGATGCCAAAGGCAATACTCGCGTTGGGAACGCGCGCGGCAATTGAGGCGCACAGCGGGTCGTCGGCGTTGTAGATAAGCGTTGTTGTCGGCGAGAGCTCCAACGCATGGGCGATGACCTCCTGGGTGTGATCGATCTCGCCATAGCGATCCAGCTGGTCGCGGAAGAGGTTGAGCAGCACAAAGTACGTCGGCTTTAGCTTGGGCAGAACGCGTACGGTGTAGAGCTCGTCACACTCAAAAATGCCCACGCGCTTGCCGCTGCTGGTGTGCTTAAGGCCGCCGCGGGCCTCGAGCAGAGCACCCACCACACCAGGCTCCATATTGTTGCCGGCGCGGTTGCATACCACGGTGGCGCCGCTGGCGGCAACGGCGTCGGCGATGAGGTTGGAGGTGGTGGTCTTACCGTTGGTGCCGGTGATCACCACGCTGCGGTCGACAAGGCCGGCGAGGTCGCTCAGCAACTCGGGGTCGATCTTCATGGCGATGCGGCCGGGGAGTACGCCGCCCTGGCGCTTAAGGACGGAGCGCAGCCCCCAGCGAGCGATATCGCTCGAGGTGCAGGCAAGAGATGAGCGGAGGTTCATGAAACCGTTCCTAACATAGATGACATGGTCGGGGCGATTGCGTCGCTAAAAGCCGTAGCGGCGCGCAAATTCCTGGGCAAGTTGCGACACGTCTTCGCAGGCATTGGCCCAGGGGGCAAAGTCGGGAGTGTCCGAGATAATACCGTCCGCTTCCCAAACTGCCTGATGCGAAAGGTCCCAGGGGTCGTGCGGTTCGGGCCGGCAGGGAAGGTACGGTGTCTGATACATGGGGTTCAGCAAAAAGAATGCGCCGCCCTCGCAGCGGTTGGCAAACTCGCGCAGCGCGCGTGTCGCCGGGCGCATCTTGTTCGTTTTGAACAGTAGAATCGTGCGGGCGAGTAGATACCAAGGAGAGTTCTCGAGCGCGTCAGCCCCGATCTCTTCCTCGAGCTGGTGGGCCAGGGCAAAAAAGCCGTCCTGGTCTTCCAGGCGAGCGAGGGCGAGCAACACGGTGCCTGCAGCTCGGGTGGGATAGCCTTCCGCCTTAAGAACACGGCGGGCGTAGTTGGCGGCAGCACGGTAGCGGGCGCTCGCCATGCACAGCTGCGAGATGGCCTCGAGTGTGTGGAGCCACCCGATAAG
>CAJLAN010000226.1 GCA_905204635.1 uncultured Collinsella sp.
ACTCCGATGATCGGAATGTCCAGATCCGTCTCCACCGCGTCAAGTGCCAGCGCACTCGCCGTGTTGCAGGCGATGACCATAATCTTGACGTCGTGCTTCGAAAGCCAACGACCCGCCTGCAACGCAAACGAGCGCACTTCATCCTCGGTGCGCGTGCCGTAGGGGCAGCGTTTGGTGTCGCCAAAGTAGTAGACGGACTCGTGCGGCAGCGCCGTCGCGATGGCGCGCGCAACCGTCAGACCGCCCAAACCAGAATCGAACACGCCAATCGGGCGCGTGTCGCCTGCCGGATTCTCGATATCGGACATTACCTCACCAGTCTCTCTCGAAAAGACATGTCCAAGTGCCGCGACCAGCAGCTCTGCCGTCGCCGCCCAACCGTCGACAATTTTGCCACGCGTAACGAAAGCGTTCTCGCAAGCAGCCAGGAACTCGGGCGCGCCGGCGCTCGTCAGGCCATTCTCGACCAGGCAGAACGTGCCCACGTGATCGGCCATGTAGAAGTCGGACTCGGAATCGCCGAGCGCCAACGTCTCCTCGCGCTCGATCCCCAGGTGCTCGCAGAAGTGCGCAATGGCGACGCCTTTGTTGAGGCCCGCGGGGTTGATGTTGAATGCGCGACCGTCCTCGACGCGATCGAGCTCGAGCGTCGTCGGCTTGGACAGATGCGTCAGGTGACCGTTACAGGCCCACACCAGGCCGCAGCCGGCCTCGTCCAGGATGGCCTGGACCTCATTGTCGGGCACATCGCCGCGCATGCCGACGGTGACCTCGCGGTACTTGTAGCCGGTCGACATGTCGTTGTGATACTCGATCTTGTGCGGCCAGCGGGCAAGGATCTTCTCGCACACGCCGGTCTGCTCGATCACCTGGTGCGGAGTAAGGCCGCAGACGGGGTCGTAAGGCATGTCGCCGGTCAGATACTCCCAGTCGTTGGCCTTGAGGTCGTACATAACCAGGCCGCCCATCTCACCAATGTAGGAGTTGAGGCCGAGCACGCGCGCGTCCTCGTGGATCATGGTACGGTTGCGGCCCGAGGTGGGAACCACCTGAATGCCAGCACGAGCGAGCGCCACGACGGCCTCGACGAGTTTGGTCGAGGGGTTGCCGTCGTTGTCGCGCAGCACGCACGAGCCGGGTGCAAGCATCGTGGCATCCAGGTCGGTAAAGACGTATTTGACCTTGGCCAAGCGCTCGCGCATCTCGCCCGAAAGCTCAGCGACGGTCGGCAGGGTATTGTGGGACATGGTTACTCCGTTTACGTAGAAGGGTTTGGACTTGGACGGCATGTTTTGATTGAGGGAACACGCTTATGGCGACAGCGCACTCAGGGCGCCGCCGCCATCATGGTTCATTAGTCAAACTGGGTAACATCGATCAGGCGATTGGCCAGCGAAAGGTCGCTCTCGATGGGCACGAACTCGTCGCCCACGTGCATGAGCTCCTCGTCACCCTTTGCCAGCAGCAAGACAATGGTGGGAGCATCGGGGTTGACGTACTCCTCGCGCGCCGCCTTGAACGCCGCATGCACAGCGGCTTCGCGGTCGAGGATGATCTTGTTCGGCGTATCGTCGGGAACATGCTCGGCAAGCTCGCGACAGACCTTCATCGGGTCCTCGTGAGCTGGATCCTCGTTCGTAAAGATCATCAGGTCGGAATACGGTGCGGCCTCGCGTGGCAATTGCTCGCGGCGCTCCTGCGCCTTGCCGCCGGCGGCGCCAAACAGCGCAATGACGGGGCTAGCGGGAAACGCGCGCTTGACCGACGAGAAAAGCGAACGGAACGAAAGCTGGTTGTGCGCATAGTCAACGACGCAGATCACGCGGCCGTCCTTCGACTCCACGACCTCCATGCGGCCCGGCACGCGCAGTTTGGAGAGGCCCTTCTTGATAGCCTCGATACCGATGCCGATCTCGCGCGCAGCGGCGATAGCGACCAGCGCGTTTTCCACGTTAAAGTCGCCCGCGATACCCAGCAGGACCTTCTCCCCCGCCTCGGGCTCGTCGGCGCTCATGCCGTGCAAGTTGAACTCGATGTTAAAGCCGAGCATGCGGACATCGCTCGCCCACAGGCTTGCCTCGGGATGCTCGACGCCAACGGTCACCAAGCGCTCGGCCGTCGACGCTGCCTCTAGCACACGGTCAACCTCATCGGTGCCCAGATTCACCACGGCGGTCTTTGCCTGGTCAAAGATCCTGAGTTTGCTCTCAAAATAATCCTCAAACGTGGGGTGTTCGATCGGCGAGATGTGGTCGCGGCCGATGTTGAGGAAGCACGCCACGTCAAACGGCAGATTCTCGACGCGTTGGTACTTGAGCGCCTGGCTCGAGACCTCCATGACCATGGACTGGCGACCGGACGTGCGGCAGTTGGCGATATGGCGCCAGACCTCGGGGGCCTCGGGCGTAGTATTGGTGCTCTCGTAGCACTCGATACCATCGTCGGTACTCACCGATCCGATCATGCCGCAGGACTCGCCCGCCGCTTTGATAATCGACTGGAGCATAAAAGCGGCCGTGGTCTTTCCCTTGGTACCGGTGATGCCCACGATCTTGACGTCGTGGTCGGGACGGTCGTAGACCTCCGGCGGCAACAGGGCCATGGCCGTGCGAACACTATCAACAACCAGCATCGCAGCACCGCTCTCCTTCGCCAGCGGCTCCAGAGACTCGACCAGCGACTCCTCGCACACAAATGCGACGGCGCCCGCATCGAGCGCCATGCTCAAAAACGCGGGCTTAAAGGCAGCACCTTTGCAAAAGAATACGTCACCTGCCGAGACCGCGCGCGAATCAAACGAGCAGCCGGTCACGGCGCGCTCGTCAACCTGCTCTGATGCGCGCAGCTCGCCGCACACGTCGAGAAGCTTGGCAAGCGTATCGACCGTGGTCACGGTCGCGGAATCCGAATGGTGCATCTTTCACCTTTCTCAGCCATTTGGCAGGGACGGCTTTTATAGTAACTGAAACGCACCCA
>CAJLAN010000227.1 GCA_905204635.1 uncultured Collinsella sp.
CCGCCCAAGGCCGGCAAGACCACCGTGCTCAAGGACATCGCCGCCGCCATCACAGCGAACAACCCGGACGTGCACCTCATGTACCTGGGCATCGACGAGCGTCCCGAAGAGGCGACCGACATGGAGCGCTCCATCCGCGGGGAGGTGGTCTCCTCCACCTTCGACATGCCCTCCGAGAACCACATCCAGGTGGCCGAGCTCGTCATCGAGCGCGCCAAGCGCCTGGTCGAGCAAGGGAAGGACGTCGTTATCCTGCTGGATTCCATCACGCGCTTGGCCCGCGCCTACAACTTGGCGGCGCCCGCCTCAGGCCGCATCCTTTCGGGCGGCGTCGATTCGGCGGCACTGTATCCGCCCAAGCGCTTCCTGGGCGCAGCCCGCAATATCGAGAACGGTGGCTCGCTCACCATCCTGGCCTCTGCCCTCATCGACACCGGTTCCAAGATGGACGAGGTCATCTTTGAGGAGTTCAAGGGCACCGGCAACATGGAGCTGAAGCTCGACCGCTACCTGGCCGATCGCCGCATCTTCCCGGCTATCGACCCCGTTGCCTCCGGTACGCGTAACGAGGACCTGTTGGTTGACGAGCAGATGCGCCCGTTTGTCTTTGGCCTGCGTCGCATCCTCGCCGGCATGAACAATACCGAGCGCGCGGCCGCATCGTTTATCAAGGGCCTCAAGGGCACCAACACCAACCAGGAGTTTCTGGTGCGTTCGGCCAAAAAGCACAGCGACTACGAGCAGACGTTCTAGGTTGTCATCCACGCGCAGCGATAGTCATCAGTGCAATAAAGGGTCGGGGCTTTGAGCCTCGGCCCTTTTCTATATTGCCGCTCCGCGCTTTTTTGACCATAAGACTGGCAAGCAGCAGGTTTCCCGTTTCAATCCGACATCGTCGCTTGCAATCGACAGGGCGGTTTCGCATAATAGCTTTTAAGCTTCGCGACGGAAAACGCAGATGAAACGAACCATATACCGTTGCTTTGGGGCATAGCCCCGCTTCATCTTCTCTCGCGCAGCCAACTGAATGATGCGATTTGGGTGCTGGAAGATGGGGAGAGCTCATGGCTTCTTCTGATGCAACACAACGAGCAGTCCTTGCCGGACTTTCGTGCGGGATCGGCCTTGCCGCTCCCGTGGTTATGTATGCCGCGACGCTGCCGTTTTCGTCGGTGAATGAGACGGTCGTGGCGGGTGCGGTTCCCTTCGCCGTGGGCGCAGTGGCGGGCGTGGGTATCTATGCCGCCTCGCTGGGTATCTCCGAGTATCGTGCGCAGCGTGAAGAGCGTCTGTTCCAGCCCGATGCCATGGGCGGTGCCGCCAATCTCAATCAGCATCAAAGCGAGTTCAAGACCGCCTCGATTCCAGCTCAGCAGCAGGATGCGACTCCTTACGCTGCGGCTTCTGCTTCTCAGGCTCAGGCGGAGCAGTCTACCTCGGCATTCCTTTCCGGCCTGACTGGTGCGTTCCAGCGCCGTCATGCCGATGATGGTGTCCCTACCATCGCTCGAGCTGCAGATGCTATGGACGAGGACGAGGCTTGGTCCATGATCGACAGTATGCTCGACGACGATTCGCCGGTGAGCTGCGACCCTGCACACTCGCGCGACGTCTATCAAGTCGCCATCGACGAGCTCACCAACGGCGGGCAGACCGACTCCTTCAATCGCGACGACATCGCCGCCGCGGCACGCGCCGTGTCTGGCTCCCAGGCCGCCCCTGCGGGCAGCACGGCGGCTTTCGTGGCGCTCGTCGCCAACGCGGCAGCCAATAACGCCTACAGCGCTACCTCGGCGGACGCGAGCGCTTCTGCCGACAATTCGTGCGTTGATGAAGCCAGGCCGCGGACGAGGAGGCCGTTGCCGCCCGCCGAAAGCTCGCTTTGGGGCGCTCTTGCCCAGCAGCAGGCGGCTGAGGCTGCGCCGGACAACGCAAACCTCGCCAGCATGCCTATCATCTCCGGTGCCGCGGACATCGATCTCGATGACCTCGATGAGCCTGCAGCCATCACCGCATCGATTGATGCCCAAGATCGCATCGACACCGGCGACCTTCCGGACGCCTCGCTCGAGGTTGATGTCCCCATGGCCGATTACTCGGGCCACGAGGACATGTGGGCCGCCGCCACCGCGATTCTGGATGAGATTGACGAGCCTGCTCCTGTTGCAGTCCCCGCTCCCGTCGCTGCCCCTCAGCCTGCTGCCCCCGCCTATGTCGGCCGTCACAGCGCTGTGTTCCCCGAGGATACTGCCCGCATCTCGCGCGAGAGCATCGAGCGGGCCGAGGCTATTGCCGCCGGCATTATGGAAAATCGTCGTCACGAGCGCGTCAATCAGATCCTCGAGGAAGAGATCGAGCGCCTGCAGTCCTCTACCGCCAAGCGTACGGGCCGTGCCTATTTGAGCGTTATCGAGGGCGGTACCGCCAGCTTCGCGCCGCTCCGCGCGGAGGCATAACTTCTGCATGGTTAAGATCAATCGAAAATGGGCGGTTGTAACCTGCCTGATGGCGCTCTTGATCTGGGGCAATTCGCTGGTTCCCGGCTCGGGGTCGGGCTCGCTGAGCCTGACGGTCATGGAAGCTATCCGCGGTTTCCTGCACGGCGTGGGACTTCCATATGAATGGGTGACCAACTTTGTTGTTCGCAAGTGCGCGCATTTTACCGAGTATATGGTGCTCGGCATCTTGGCAACGCACGCCTTTGATTTTGAGGGCCGGCGCACCTTTGACGTGCTGCTGCCCACGGCGGTGTTCCTGCTGCTGATTCCCTCGATCGACGAAACGATTCAGCTCTTTGTGCCGGGACGCGCCGGCATGATCACCGATGTGATGATCGACTGCTGTGGAGCTGCAACGGGCGTTGTGCTCCGATATCTCTTACGGTCGCTGATGTACGCCAAAAAAGCCGCCTAGGACGTATGAACTGCCTCCCATTTCTTGGACATGAGAAATGGGAGGCTTTCTTTATGCGCGT
>CAJLAN010000228.1 GCA_905204635.1 uncultured Collinsella sp.
CCGCCGATACCGGCGTAGGCGTTGGACGAATCCACACCGCAGAGGGCGAAGAAGAAGCGGGCGAGCGCCAGGCTGTACATGATGGTGATGGCGTCACCAAAGACCGGGATGGGGCTTTGTGCCGTAAAGAGCGGCAGACCCATCGCGAGCATAAAGGCGACGGCGAAGAACAGCGGCGGCATAATGCGCAGCGCAAAGCTCGCATCCTCGCTCTGGGACTCAGGGCGCGCAAAGAGCTTGGCCAGGTCGCGGTAGTCCTGCATGATGCTGGGGCCGCGACGGTTGTGCATCTTGGCGCGGATAACGCGACCGAGACCGGAGAAGAACGGTGCGACGGCCATGACGACCACGCCCTGCAGAACGGCAAGTACGATGTTGTTCATGCTCTCCCCTCCTTAACCCATTTGCACGGCGAGCACGAGGAATACCACGAGTGCCGCGACGATGTAGCAGATATAGATGCTGTAGTTGCCGCCCTCGAGCTTAGTCGCGAGGTCGGCGAGCTTCTCGACACCCTTATGCGGGGCATCGACGAGAACCTTGTCGGGTACGGGCTCCACAGCCTCGGCCACACCGGTGAGCTTCTGGAAGAAGTGCGCGATGGACCAGCAGACGGCCGTGCAGCGGTCGCGCAGCGTGTAGAGCGGCTGCATAAACCAGGACACCTCGGAGGCAAAGGTCGTGGCCACGACGGGCATATGCTCGTTGGGAGCATAGCCGCACGCCCACGGCTGGGACTTCTGCACCTTGCCGACGGTCTTGAGCTTGCGATAACCGCAGGCAAGGCCGACAAGAACCACGAGCGCAATAGCGATCGCGGGCGTGGAGGTGGCAGCGCCGGAGTACTGGTTCATGAGCTCCATACCCTCGGCGGCAAACACGCCACCGTACGGATGCAGCACGGACGCGGCGACATCGACCAGCACGGGCGCGATCACGGGAGCGCCAATGCCCAGCACGACGCAGATGGCCGCGAGCAGGCCCTGCGCAAACACCATGGGGGCGGGAACCTCCTTGGCATTGGCCGCGGCCTCGGAGCGGGGCGCGGAGGCAAAGGAGACACCATAGGCCTTGACGAAGCACGTGACAGCCAGCGCGCCGGTAATGGCAAGCGCGACGGCAGCGAACACGGCTACGATCATGACGGCCTTGTCGCCCTGCATGGCGGCGTTAAACAGCGACTGGTAGGTAAACCACTCGGACACAAAGCCGTTGAAGGGCGGGATGGCCGAGATGGCAAGCGCGCCAACGAGGAAGCAGATGGCCGTTGCCGGCATACGACGGAACAGACCGCCCATCTTCTCCATATTGCGCGTACCCGTGGAGTACAGCAGCGCACCGGCGCCCAAGAACAGCTCGCCCTTAAACATCGCGTGGTTAAACGTGTGATAGAGGGCGGCCATCAGAGCCAGGACGGCGATGCCGACAGAGTTGAGCGCCATGGCGGCCATGGAGGCGCCGACGCCGAGCAGAATGATGCCGATGTTCTCGACGGAGTGATAGGCCAGCAGGCGCTTGATATCATGCTCCTGCAGGGCGAAGGCCACGCCGAGGACCGACGAGATCGCACCGAAGACCATGACCATAAGACCCCACCAGACCTGAACGCCAGAGGCGGAGAGCAGGTCGAGGCCCACCTTGAGGATGCCGAAGATACCGATCTTGATCATGCCGCCGGACATGAGGGCCGACACGTTGGACGGCGCCTCGGGATGCGCCTTGGGCAGCCAGCCGTGCAGCGGGATGATACCGGCCTTGGCGCCAAAGCCAAAGAAGGCGAGCACGAAGCAAACGGATGCGACCGCGGGGCTAAACTGCGTGGCGCGGAAATCCGCAAAGGCAAACGAGCCGCCGGCGAAGTTGGTCATGGTGAGGAAGCTCGCCATGATGAGCACAAAGCCCACGTGCGCGATCACAAAGTAGAGCCAACCGCCATGGATGGAGTTCTCGTTCTCCTCGATCACGACCAGGAAGTACGAGGTCAGCGACATGAGCTCAAAGGCGACCAGGAACCAAAACACGTTGTCGGCGGTGATGACGAGCATCATGGACGCGACGAAGGTGTTAAAGAAGAAGCCGGCGCGGCCCTTTTTGCCCGGGTACTCATCAAAGTAGTTGAGACCGTAGATCGAACCGGCAAACGCGAGCACCGAAATGAGCGCCACGAACAGGCCGGACAGCTGATTGAGCAGCAGCTGGAAATGGGCAAACGGGAAGAACACGATGGTGTCGACCGACGTGACATCGCCCAGCACGGCCTGGATACCGGCCACAAACGAAAGCACCGCGGCGACGGCGCCGATAAGGCAGCCGGCGGTCTTGGCGGCGTTATCGGCCTTGATCAGCAGAACCGAGGCGAGCGCACCGATGCACGAGACGGCAAGCGATGCGATAAACAGCGTCATGCTATCCATTGTTTACGCTCCCTTCTGCTTTCTCGGACAGGCCCTGGGCCACAGCGGTAACGTCGACGGCCGGACCGTTTTCGATCGAGCGCAGGCGCTTGGCCTCGTCGAACTCGCGATCGGCCGCGCCGCCCATGACGGTCAGCGCCTTGGTGGGGCACGCCACCACACAATGCGGGCCGTCCGGATCGAAGGCGCACAGGTCGCACTTGACGGCGCAGGTGTACTGGCCAGGAGCCCACGTAAGCAGGCTGCTCAGGGACTTAGGATACGAAGGCGTCGGGTCGCACATGCCTGCGACGCCGGCGATAGACGTGCCATCGGGATGGATGGCACCGAAGGGGCACGCGATGGCGCACAGCCTGCACCCGATGCACTCCTGCTCCTTGACGTGGATGCGGTCGCCATCGTGCTCGATGGCATTCACCGGGCAAACCTCGGCGCAGGGGGCACCCTCGCAATGGTGGCAGGCAAGGGCGGCCGAAATACCGCCGGTCTTCACGAGCGCCAGGCGCGGCGTATCCTGAAGACCCTGCATCCG
>CAJLAN010000229.1 GCA_905204635.1 uncultured Collinsella sp.
GATATTTCGCGCCCTTGGCCATGCCCGCCGCACAGGAAACGCCCTGGCCGAGCGAGCCGGTGGACATATCGACGCCCGGGGTGTCGTTCATGTTGGGATGACCTTGCAGGTGGCTGCCGATATGGCGCAGCGTCTCGAGATCCTCCTTGGGGAAGAACCCACGCTCGGCGAGCACGGCGTACAGGCCCGGAGCGCAATGGCCCTTGGAGAGCACAAAACGGTCGCGATCGGCCTTGCGGGGATCGGCCGGGTCGACGTTCATTTCCTCAAAGTACAGATAGGTCATGATGTCGGCAGCGCCGAGCGAACCGCCCGGATGGCCGGACTTGGCAGCGTGCACGCCGGTGACGATGCCCTTCCTTACCTCGTTGGCAACCTTTTTGAGCTCTTCGTCGCTCATTGTGCCTTCCTTTCATCCTCATTAGACAAAATGCGCACGGCACGGAAAGGTAATCCCAACACAGCCGCAATGCACGTACGTCATTCATTATGCTGGAAACTGATGGCTTTACCAGAGTTTTTATCATTATTTGAACAATTTAGCAGGCAGAACCGCTGATGAAACGGTTTATCAATGTGAACGTCTTTTGGATGGAACGCGATCGACCCTACGCGCTAATGTCCTTGAATCCCTCGCCGAAGGCTTCCGTAACGTCGGCAACCGTCACGATGGCATGAGGATCGCGCTCGCGCACGATCGTCTTGAGGGTATTGAGCTCTCGACGGCTCACGATGACCATAATCACTGGCTTCTCGGCACCCGAATACATGCCAGTCGCCTTAAACTTGGTACAACCACGACCCAGGCCATACATGATATCGGCAGCGATATCAGGGAACTTGTCCGAGATGATGAGTACCATACGGCGTTTGTTGCCACCATCGACCACGGCATCGATCACGTAGCCGCTAATGACCATCGAAAGGCCTGCATATAGTGCGTTTTCGATTGAAAAGACCGGAGCCGACAGCGCGCATACGGCAACATCGATCGCCATGACGGTCGAGCCCACCGGCAGTGAGGTGTTACGCGAGATGATTTGGCCAATCGTGTCCGAGCCGCCGGTGTTGGCGCCGGCGCGCAACACCATGCCGTAACCGATGCCCGTAATAATGCCGCCCCACATAGCGGGAAGCATCAGGTCCGCATCCGCCAGAGGTGCTACAAACGGGGCGAACAGATCGGTAAAGAAGCCCAGCAGCACAAAGCCCGTCGCGGTCTGCACCACGTAGAACATGCCGCCCTCGCGCATAACGACCAACAACAGCAAGGCGTTCATCACGATCGTCTGAATACCAACGGGAGGCGATAGGCCGCGCGCCGCGCCGACCGCCTGGATAATGGTGGCAAGGCCCGTAACGCCACCGGCGGCAAGACCGTTGGGAATCAAAAACAAGTCGGTCGCGATGGCGGCCAAGGCACACCCCAACATGATCTGGGGCAGGTCGTGAAAGAAGTTCATCGAAAGAATGCGCTTGATGTCCAGACGATATGCCATGCTGCCTCCCTCAAAAAAGCGCACCCAAACGGATGCGCTTTGAACTTCTTCTTGTATTCGATTCTACCGATTCGCCGGACAAAAACCACCCCTGCGCAGGGTTTATTCTGGATACAAACCCGTCCAACCGTTGGGTTTGGCATCGGCTTGAAGCCACCCGATGTTTTAGACCTCCGAGCCTTCTGCATCGGCGTTGCCGGTAGCCCAGCGATGGTAGCCAATAACAAACGGGTCCAGGTCGCCATCGTCAAGAACGGCCTCGACATTGCTGGTCTCCACACCCGAGCGCAGATCCTTGACCATCTGGTACGGGTAGAGCACGTAGCTGCGAATCTGGTTGCCAAAACCAATCGTGGTCTTGGGTCCGCGGATCTCATCGAGCGCCTCGGCGCGCTTCTCGAGCTCAATCTCGTACAGACGAGCCTTGAGGATCTGCATGCACGCGGCCTTGTTCTGGATCTGGCTGCGCTCATTTTGGCAGGTAACCACAATGCCGCTGGGGAAATGCGTCACGCGCACGGCGGAGTCGGTGGTGTTGACGCCCTGACCGCCCGGGCCGCTCGCGTGGTACACGTCCACGCGGATGTCATCGGGACTGATTTCGATGTCGATATCATCGGGTAGCACGGGGATGACCTCGACGCCGGCAAACGTGGTCTGGCGGCGCTTCTTGTCGTCGGTGGGGCTAATGCGAACCAAGCGGTGGACACCGGCCTCGGCGCGCAGCATGCCAAATGCGTCCTTGCCCTCGACGGTAAAGGTCGCGCGGTCGATGCCGATGACCTCGGCCGCGGGACAGTCGTTGATGGTGACCTTCCAGCCGCGACGCTGGCAGTACTTCATGTACATCTTAAAGAGCATGAAGGTCCAGTCCTGGGCCTCCAGACCACCCTGTCCGGGCTTGATGGTCACAATAGCATCGCCGTGATCGAACTCACCGGTAAACCAGCTCGAAAGCTCAAGTTCGTCGATAGCGCGGGCCAGGCGTTCTGCCGTAGCGGCAGCCTCCTCGCGCAATGCGGCGGCGTCGGGGTCATCCCCCATCTCTTCGGCAAGCTCCAGCGCGGCGCGGGCATCGGAAAGCTCGCCGCGCGCGGTGTCCACGGCAGCGATATCTTCCTTGGTGCGAGCAATCTCCTCCATGGTGGCACGGGCGGCGTCGGCGTCATCCCAAAAGCCAGGGGCAACACTTTTGGCCTCGAGCTCGGTCACGCGGGTACGCTTCTCGTCCAAGTGGAGATACGACTCGACCTCGCCGAGCCGGTCCGCAAACGCGTCCAGCTCGGCGGGCGTTACCTCTAAAGCCTCAGCCATTAACGATTCCTGCCGTGGCAGTACTTAAACTTCTTGCCGCTACCGCAGGGGCACGGGTCGTTGCGGCCCACGTTGACGTACGGATCGTCGCTCTCGGACTTGCGATAGGGCGTCACCTTGCCCCCGTT
>CAJLAN010000230.1 GCA_905204635.1 uncultured Collinsella sp.
CCGGCGCTGCGCCGTGCGTCCGCTGCCATACGAATACTTGAGCTTGAGCGTCACTGTGGCGCCCGTTAGTCCCTGACGGCGCAGGCGGCGTCCCACTGACTCGCCCAGCAGCGCAATCGCCGCCTCAATATCCCCACGCTCAGTCAAATCTTTAGCAAAGGTGCGCTCGTTGCTCACCGATTTAACCTCGCGCTCTTCATCGAGACTCGTGACTTCGGAGATTTCGAGTCCCAGCGCACGCCGGCGCATGCGTTCGCCGTTGACGCCAAAAATAGAGGCCAAGGTGGATTCCGGTGCACGTGATAGCTCGCCGAGGGTGTAGATTCGCATGCGGCGCAGTCGCTCCTCGGCCGAGCGCCCGATGCCGCTCATGGCAGATGCCGGCAGCGCGGCCAAAAAGCGCTGTTCCGTCCCGGGGCGCACGATGGTCAGCCCAAACGGCTTGTCCCGCTCGCTTGCGATCTTTGCGACCGTCTTGTTGCAGCCCACGCCAATGGAGCAGGTCACTCCCAGCGCTGCCACGCGATCACTGATGCGCCGCGCAACCAGCAGCGGGTCCTCGGGTGCAAAGCGACCCGGTGTGATATCGATAAAGGCTTCGTCGATGGATACGCGCTCAACGCGCGGGGTCTCGTCAGCGAGAATCGCCATGACCTGCGCGCTCACCTCGCGGTAGCGATCAAAGTGCCCGTGCGTCCAAATGGCTTGCGGGCACAAGCGCCGCGCCTCGGCCGAGGCCATGGCAGAGTGCACGCCAAAGCGACGCGCCTCATACGAACACGTGGACACGACGCCACGCGAATCGGCGTCTCCGCCCACGATGAGCGGCTTTCCGCGCCATTCGGGATGATCGAGCATCTCCACGCTCGCAAAAAACGCATCGAGGTCCATCAGGCCCACCGCCGGACCCGTCCAGGGAGGCGGCGTGACGCCCGTGGCATCCTCATAACCGTATGTATGTTCGCGTCTTTCCATGTCATGAGTATACCGCGCAGCTCATGTGGGGTGCGTGTATGTGCTTGCAAATCCCGAATTCTTGTCTAAGATATGGATTTGCCCTCGACTACACCGAAGAAGTTGGTCTCACGGACTTCACCTGCCCGCGTCGATGGCGTATTATGTTCAACTGTTTGTTTGTAGTTGCAGCCTAAAGCTGCTTGGTTGGAGGAGTTTCCTTTGGCAGTCAAGATTCGCCTTGCTCGTCACGGCGCTAAGAAGCGTCCGTACTACCGTGTCGTCGTCGCCGATTCCCGCGCCCCGCGTGACGGTCGTATCATCGAGGAGGTTGGCCGCTACAACCCGATGACCGCCCCCAAGACCATCAACCTCGACCTCGAGAAGATCGCCGACTGGCAGTCCAAGGGCGCTCAGCTCACCGACGCCGTCGCCGCTCTGGTCAAGGCCGCCAACGAGGGCGAGAAGACCGAGACCGTCGTCAAGAAGTCCAAGAAGCAGCTCGCCAAAGAGGCCGAGGCCGCTAAGGCTGCCGCTGAGGCCGCTGAGGGCGCCGAGGAGTAAATCGTGCCTGAGGTTGACGCTGCACAGCTCGAGGGTGAGGCAATGCTCTCAGATCGCATCGCCGATCTCGTCGAATATCTCGTTGTTCAGATCGTCGACGACCCGGATTCCGTGAGCCTTGAGGTCATCGATGGTGACGACGCCTCTACGATTGAGGTTTCGGTCGCCGAGGATGACGTCGCTAAGGTCATCGGCCGTCGTGGCCGTACCATCAAGGCCATTCGCACGCTCGCCCGTGCACTGGCCGCTCGCCTCGACACTGCTGTCGAGGTAGAGGTTCTGGGCTAGGACCTTGAGGTCCCAGTACAAAAACATCGCCCGTGTGGTCAAGCCGCACGGAAGGAAGGGGGAGGTCCTCGCGCAGCCGCTGCGGGGGCTTCCTTCTGTATTAGAGCCTGGTATGCGCGTCGCCCTGACGCCGCCGGCGCTCAAGCGCGACCGCTTTTGCACGGTCGTGTCCGTCACCGATACGGGCGATGGCGATTTGGTCTCGTTTGAGGGCATTGACGACTTGACGGCCGCCGAGGGCATCACGGGATGCTACGTGCTGGCAAATCGTGACGACTTTGAGCTCGATTCGCTCGACGCTGCCTATACCGACCTGTTGGGTCGTGAGGTGGTCGACGAGCGCTTCGGTTCGCTCGGCATGATCGTCGAGATCATGTCGACGCCCGCTAACGATGTTTGGGTTGTCGAGGGCGATCGGTACGGCGAGGTACTGATTCCCGTGATCGAGCAGGTTGTGCTCGATCTTCCCGACACAGGAACAATTTCCGTCCACGTTATGGACGGCCTGATCGATATGGACGAGTAGGGAGGACGACATGCTGATTGAGACCCTTTCGGTCTTTCCCGAGATGTTTGAGCCCGTCATGTCCACATCGATCTTGGGCCGCGCCCGCAAGGCCGGCCTTTTTGATTTTAAGGCGTATAACCTGCGCGACTGGACGCACGACCGCCATCGTACCGTCGATGACGAGCCGTACGGCGGCGGGCAGGGCATGCTCATGAAGGTCGAGCCTATCGCAGAGGCCATCGAAGCCATTAGCGCAGAGGGTCCTAAGCCCACTGTGGTGTTCTTTACCCCCTGTGGCGAGCCTTTTACGCAGCATGTGGCCGAGCGCCTGCTCAAAAGTGAGCGCCTGCTGTTTGTGTGCAGTCGCTACGAGGGCGTCGACGAGCGCGCGTATGCGTATGCCGATGAGCGTCTGTCGATTGGCGACTATGTGCTTACGGGCGGCGAACTTCCCGCTATGGTCGTTGCCGATGCCGTCGTACGCCTCATTCCCGGCGCCCTTGGTGACGAGATGAGCAACGTCGACGAGTCGTTCTCGACCGCCGAGGACGGAGGCCTGCTCGAGTACGCGCAGTACACCCGTCCTGCCGAGTTCAACGGCGAGGGCGTGCCTCCGGTG
>CAJLAN010000231.1 GCA_905204635.1 uncultured Collinsella sp.
TTTCAGCTTGTTCAGTTGAATATCATACTTTGACATGGAATGTCTCCTCAGATACAAACCGGCTAAGGCACCATCTATCTCGACCTATGTTAAATCGCTCGCTGTTTTTATCGAAGCTTTTGATATCTTTGCCTCCTGCGCGCTTGTCCGATGATGATTCCGCGCGTCGCCGATACTCATTCCACGCGTTGCCGATAGCCTAAGGCTCTTTCCTCCTCCACTTCCTTTCCTAGAATTCACCTGGGTGCCAAAAGGGCGCCTATGGCCATCTAGGGAAAGGAAAGAAGAATGGTCAAGTACAGAGAAATCCTCCGATTGATCGCGATGGGGGTGAGCCAGGAAAGCGTCGCCTTCTCTTGCGGCTGCGCGCAATCGACCGTCTCGGACGTTATCCGAGCGGCACGAGCGCGCGGCCTTTCCTGGCCGCTCCCGGAGGAGATGGACGATGAGGCGATCCGGTCCGTTATCTACCCGAAGAGGAGCCGCAAGGCCACGGACAAGGCCGCCATCGACTTCGAGCATGTGGCCCGGGAGCTTGGACGGCGCGGCATGACGCTGTCGCTTCTGTGGAACGAGTACTGCGATTCCGCCGTGTCGCGGGGCGAGGAGCCCTACATGTACTCGGCCTTCTGCAGGGAGTACAGGAAGTGGGCGCAGGCCCACGACGTCCGCATGCGCATCGACCACAGGCCGGCCGAGACCATCCAGGTGGACTGGGTCGGGGACACGGCGGAAGTGGTCGATCCCGATACGGGCGAACTTCTGAGGGTCTACGTGTTCGCGGGATGCCTGCCCTACTCCAACTACCTGTTCGCCGAGGGATTCTACAGAACCGACGAGCAGGCCTGGATCGACGCCCATGCCCATATGTTCTCCTTCTTCGGCGGCGCGACCCCCGTTCTCGTGCCGGACAACTGCAAGACCGCGGTGTCCAAGAACACCAAAGAGGCGCTCATCGTCAACGAGCAGTACCGCCGCATGAGCGAGCACTACGGGTGCGCCGTCGTGCCCGCCAGGGTCAGAAGGCCCAGGGACAAGGCGAGCGTGGAGATGGGAGTCGGCCTCATCGAGCGCCAGGCCATGCTCGCGCTGAGGGGAAGGCGGTTCATGTCCCTCGGCGAGTTCAACTCGGCCCTTGCGGACCAGGTCGCCGCCATCAACTCGCGCCCCTTCCAAAGGCGCGAGGGCAGCAGGGAGAGCGTATTCCTCGCCCAGGAAAAACCGCTGCTCATCCCGCTGCCGGCGACTCCCTACGAGATGACGGCCCGCAAGGAGGTCACCGTCAATTTTAACTACCACGTGTGCTTCGACGGCTGCTGGTACTCGGTTCCGTTCGAATTCGTGAAGCGCACGGTCGCCGTGGTCGCGACGGCGAGGACCGTGTCGGTGATGGCGGACGGCACGCGGATCGCCATGCACGAGCGCGCTCACCGCAAGGGCGAGTACCGCACCAACCCCGACCACATGCCGGATGCCCACAGGGACTACGCCGAATGGGACGGCGCGCGGTTCAGGTCGTGGGCCGAGAGCATCGGGGAGGCCACCGCGCGGGCGATCGGGGCCATCCTGTCGTCGCGCAGGATCGAGCAGCAGTCGTACCGCTCGTGCCGCGCCGTGCTCGCCCTGGAGAAGACCTATGGAGGGGAGCTTTTGGAGGAAGCGTGCCAAAAGGCCCTTCTCAGGACGCAGAGGCCCAGCTGCAAGACTATAAAGGGCGTAATAGCGGCACTTGCCCGGGAAGTCGGGCGCACCGACGAGGCGGCAGGCGCCTATCTGAGGGGCCAGGGCTACTACCGAAAGATCGAGAGCGCAGGCGCCGACAACGGCGAGAAAGGCGGACGATGATGGCGAGCCAATCGACTATGGACAAGCTGCACGACATGAGGCTGTCGGTGATGGCCCGGGCCTATCGCGACCAAGAAGAGCTTCCCGCGGCATCAGGATTGAGCTTCGACGAGCGCCTCGCCATGATCGTCGACGCCGAATGGGACTCGCGCAGGACCAACAAGCGCCTTCGGCACCTGAGGCAGGCGGGCTTTCCCGAGCAGGATGCGAATATCGCCGATGTCCGCTACGATGACGACCGAAAACTCGACCGCGCCCAGATGGTCGAGCTGTCCAACTGCTCGTGGATCGCGAGCAGGCGCAACATCATCGTCACAGGGGCGAGCGGAGCCGGCAAGACCTGGATATCCAACGCCCTTGGAGTGGCTGCCTGCAACGCGTTCTACACCGTGCGCTACACCAGGCTGCCGGAGCTGCTGGACGAGCTCACCGTCTTCAAAGACGAGGAATGGCTCAAGCAGCGCAAGAAGTACATCAAGTGCGATCTGCTGATCATCGACGATTGGCTGCTGGAGCAGGTCAAGCCAAATGAGGCCAGGGAGATTATGGAGGTAATCGAGGCGAGGGACAGGACCGGATCGCTCATCCTGTGCTCGCAGTTCCCGCCGTCGGCATGGCACGCGAACCTGGGCAACGGGGCCATTGCCGACGCCGTCATCGACCGCGTGGTGTGCAAGTCCTACACCATCCACATTGCAGGCGAGGAATCTATGCGCAAGCGGATGAGAGGAATGGAATAGGAGCAAACCGACGAAGAGCGGGAGGGGTCGAAACGGCCCCTCCCGATTATCGGCGCTGCATGGAACAGGCATCGGCGCTGTGGACATACATCATCGGCGTAGCGTGGAACAGTCACCGCTCAGGCGTACCGTACGCAAGATGGCGAGCAGGATCAGCGAGAGGGCGGCATAAACGACGATGGGCGTGATGCGGATGCTGCGACGGCACTCACCGATGTACTCGCAGACCATGAACCAGAAGGCGCCGAGAAAGCCGGCTCCGGTGACCATCGTGTAGAGCGAGCGGATGAAATAGTACTCCTGGGTCAGCCCCGAGGCCAGCTCGCGCGCTGCATAGTCGTCCTG
>CAJLAN010000232.1 GCA_905204635.1 uncultured Collinsella sp.
GGTCCGCCTTGGACAGCCGTGCGGGCCTGCACCTGCGCCTGCTTGCGCAGCACCGAGTCGCCGTTATCACCATCGACCTCGGCAGGACCGGAGAAGCGCGCGCCCTCGAGCGCGGGCTCTTCCTTGTGCTCCACGGCACGCGGGGCAGCCTTGATCTCGATGCGCAGAACCGTGCGCAGGTAATCCTCATACATGGTATCGACGAGTATCTGGAACGCGCCGTAGGCCTCGGTCTTGTACTCAACCAGCGGGTCGCGCTGGCCAAAGCCGCGCAGGCCGATGCCGGTCTTAAGGTAGTCCATCTCCTGCAGGTAGTTCATCCAGCGGGTATCGATGACGCGCAGCATGACCTGGGTGTTGAGCTCGCGCATCAGGTCCTCGCCCAAGCGCTCGGCCTTCATGTTGTAGCACTTCTCTACGTAAGCCAGGACATCGGCAGCCAGGGCCTCATAATCCTCGTCGGGGAACTTCGGCGTATCGATGTGGCCGGTGAGCTCCACAACCCACTTGCGCAGGCCCTCCAGGTCGCGCTCGCCATCGTGACTGTCCTTGGTGCAGAACTCCTGCACGCAGCGGTACACGGTGTCGTGCATGACCTCGGTGATGTGGTCGGTCAGGTCCTTGCCGTCCAGAATCTTATTGCGCTCGGCGTAGATGACCTGGCGCTGCTTGTTCATGACGTCGTCGTACTCAAGGACGCTCTTACGCATGGAGAAGTTGATGCTCTCGACCTTGTGCTGGGCGCTCTCGACGGCCTTGGAGATGATCTTGTGCTGGATGGGCATGTCGTCGCCCATGTCGGCCGTGACCATCATCTTGGAGACGCGGTCCATCTTGTCGCCGCCGAACAGGCGCATGAGGTCGTCCTCGAGCGACAGGTAGAACTGGGTCTCGCCTGGATCGCCCTGACGGCCGGCACGGCCGCGCAGCTGGTTGTCGATACGGCGGGACTCATGGCGCTCGGTGCCGATGACGGTCAGGCCGCCGGCGGCAAGCACGCGCTCGCGCTCGGCCTTGCAAGTCTCCTTGGCCTCGGCGTTAAACTGCTCGAGCTGCTCGGGCGTCACGTCCTCCATGGTCAGGCCCTCGTACTCCAGGCGCTCGCGCACCAGCTCGTCGGGGTTGCCGCCCAGCAGGATGTCAGTACCACGACCGGCCATGTTGGTGGCGATGGTCACGGCGCCGTAGCGTCCGGCCTGGGCAACGATGTGGGCCTCGCGCTCATGGTGCTTGGCGTTGAGGACCTCGTGAGCGATGCCGCGCTTGGTAAGGGCGGCGGACAGCTTCTCGGAGCTCTCGATGGAGACGGTGCCCACCAGGACCGGCTGGCCCTTGGCATGACGCTGCTCGACATCGTCGGCGACGGCGTTGTACTTGGCCTGAATGGTGCGGTATACCAGGTCCTCGTGGTCCACGCGCTGCACGGGCTTGTTGGAGGGGATGACCTCGACGGGCAGCTTGTAGATCTCGCGGAACTCGGCATCCTCGGTAAGTGCCGTGCCGGTCATGCCGGAGAGCTTGTCATACAGACGGAAGTAGTTCTGCAGGGTGATGGTGGCGAGTGTCTGGTTCTCCTCACGTACGAGCACGCCCTCTTTGGCCTCGATGGCCTGGTGCAGGCCCTCGGAGTAACGGCGGCCTTCCATAATGCGGCCGGTGAACTCGTCGACGATCTTGACCTCGCCGTTGGTGACCACGTACTGCTTGTCGCGGTGGAACATGTACTGGGCCTTCAGCGCCTGCTGCAGGTGGTTGACCAGCTGGCCGGAGAGATCGGCATAGATGTCATCGATACCCAGGCGGCGCTCGATTTTCTTAAGGCCGCGCTCAGTGGCGGCAATGGTGTGCTTGGCCTCGTCCATAACGAAGTCGCCCGTGGGCTCCACGTCCTCGGTGGCGGTGAGCATGTCGTGCGACACGTCCTCGCCGCGCTCAAGGCCACGCACGGCACGCGCGAAGTCCTTGTAGGTACTGGCGGACTTGGTGCCGGCGCCCGAGATGATCAGCGGGGTGCGGGCCTCATCGATCAGGATGGAGTCGACCTCGTCGACGATGGCGTAGTTGTGGCCGCGCTGCACGCGCTGCTCGGGACGGGTAACCATGTTGTCGCGCAGGTAATCAAAGCCGAACTCGGAGTTGGTGCCGTAGGTAACGTCAGCCTGGTAGGCCGGGCGCTTGAGCTCGAGCGGCATGTTGTTCTGGAGCAGACCGACGGTCATGCCCAGGTATTTATAGATGCGGCCCATCCACTCGGAGTCGCGTTTGGCAAGGTAATCATTGACGGTAACGACGTGCACGCCCTTGCCGGCAATAGCGTTGAGATAGCCGGCCAACGTGGAGACGAGGGTCTTACCTTCGCCGGTCTTCATCTCGGCGATGTGACCCTCGTGCAGTGCCATGGCGCCAATGAGCTGCACGTCAAAGTGGCGCATACCCATGGTGCGCTTGGAAGCCTCACGCACGGTGGCAAAGGCCTCGGGAAGCATGTCGTCGAGCGACTCGCCGTTGGCGTAACGCTCGCGGAACTTATCGGTCTGGCCGCGGAGTTCCTCCTCGGTCATCTTCTCAAACTGGGGCTCAAGACCGTTGATCTGGTCGACGATCTTGTAGTAGCGCTTAAGGTCCTTATCGGATCCAAAGGACAGCAGCTTTGACATGAATCCCATGTGGTTTTCCTTTTTTGGCCATCGCCCACGCCGTGCAGCTGCGGGCGAGTTAAACACAGATGATTGTACTTTAGCCAAACAAGGCGCGGCCTATACGGTCGACCTCGACCGCCACGTAATAACTACGACCCGACCGACCTGCCAAAAAGGGACTGGTTTATTTTGGCAGGTTTTATCTGGGAAAACGCCGTCACTCTGCCATTTGGTGCAAACCAACCCGTCCCCTTCGCACCAATCTGGTGCAATGGGAACGGGTTAGC
>CAJLAN010000233.1 GCA_905204635.1 uncultured Collinsella sp.
GGTCGCCAGGCGATTGAGACCGCTCAGGCGCTGCGTCGCGTGCTGCACGAGCGCGGCTACCAGTTCTTCTTGGAGACGCCGACCAACCAGCAGTTTGTGATTCTGCCCAACGAGGACATGGCCCGCATTCGCGAGCATGCCTCGATCGAGTACTGGGAAAAGTACGACGAGACCCACACGGTGGTGCGCTTTTGCACCAGCTGGGCCACGACGCAGGAGGATATCGACGCGTTGGCGGCTGTCCTGTAGCCTGGTGTAATGACAAGGGGCCGCCCTGCGCCTGAGCTTGGCGCAGGGCGGCCTTTGCTTTTGGGGAGAAGGGTTGTATGACCGAGATGTCCGAGCCGACGATTCGCCTGGCGACGCCCGATGATGCGCCGGCGTTGCTTGCCATCTATGAGCCGTATGTGCGCCAGACGGCGATTACCTGCGAATACGAGGTGCCGAGCGTTGAGGAGTTCGCTGGGCGCATCGAGCGTACGCTCAAGCGCTATCCATATTTGGTGATGGAGTTGGACGGGCGTCCGGTAGGCTATGCCTACGTGAGTTCGCTTAACAGCCGCGAGGCGTACGACTGGTCGGTCGAGACGTCGATCTACCTGGCGCGCGATGTGCGCCACGGCGGGCTGGGCCGCAAGCTGCACGACGCGCTCAAGCAATGTCTGATCGCGATGGGCATCACCAACATGTGCGCGCTCATTGCCGTGCCGCACGACAAGGACGACGAGTACCTGACGCACAACAGCCAGGATTTCCATGCCCATATGGGATATCGCCTGGTGGGCGCCTTCGACCGCTGCGCCCAAAAGTTCGGCCGCTGGTACGACATGTGCTGGATGGAGCTGGTCCTGGCCGAGCGCGTCCCTAACCAACCTAAGCCAACCTGGTTCCCCGACCTCCTCGCCTAAAACCACCACAAAGGTGCCTGTCCCCTTTGTGGTGGTTTTGGTGTTGGTTAGCCGATGGGTTCGGTGTATTTGGCACGGTCGGTGCGTTGGATGCGCTTGGAGACATGGAGCGGGCGGCCGTCGGTGTCGTAGACGTAGTCGGTGATCAGGATTAGTGCCTGCCCGCGCTCGACGTTGAGCAAAAACGCCTCGTTTTGCGAGGCGTAGCACACCTCAAAGGTCTTATGCCCCTGTGCCGGCGCGCGATGGAATTCTTGGCGCAGCGTCGCGTAGAGCGAACCGTTGATATCGCGATCGATGAGCGTCTCGAAGCTTGGCGGCAGGTAGGTGGTCTCCAGGCACAGCGGCACGTCGTCCAGGTAGCGCAGACGGACAAGTTTGACGAGCTTGCTGCCCACGGCGGCGTCAAAGAACTTAGCTATGCTGCCGGCCGCCTTGGCAAAGCCCGAGTCCACGGTGCGCGTGGTGGGCTTCATGCCCTGACCTTCGACCTGCTTGGTATAGCTCGAAAACACTAGGTTGTTCTCGTGGAGCGCGGGCGTGTCGGCCACAAAGGCGCCACGCCCGCGCTCGGTGCGCACCAGGCCCTCATCAACGAGAACCTTAAGGGCGTGGCGCACGGTGCTGCGCGACAGCCCCGATTCGTCCATGAGTTCCATCTCGGACGGCAGCTTGTCTCCGCGTGCGTAGATGCCGGCGGCGATGCGGTCACGCAACATGCCCGCCAAGCGCTCGTATTGGTTCAGTTTCTTTTTAGACGAAGCGTTCATGTGATCAACCTGTATCTAACTTGTATGCCTATCTAAGCAAGCATGTATTCAATACAACAACAAAACCGCTGGTAGCCAGTTGTCGAAAACCGCATCAGCAAAATATCTAAGACAAATATAGCATACAACTAGTCGACATAACCAAAACATGTATGTAACTTGTATGCCATCGAGAGCATCAAACGAGAAGAAAGGCTGATGCACGATGACTACTCAGGAACAGGTTAAGGATGTCGTCTCCCAGGTTTTGGCTGACAAGGCAGACAAGGGCGGCATCAAGCGCGTCGTGTGGATTGGCGCTGGTGGATCCAACGGCGGCAACTATCCTGCCCAGTACTTTATGGAGCACGAGGCCACGCAGGTCGTGAGCTCCAGCTACACCAGCAACGAGTTCGTGCACGCAACCCCTGCCTACGTCAACGAGAACACCCTGGCCGTCGTCGTGTCCATGCGCGGCACCAAGGAGACCATCGTCGCCGCCCAGGTCGCCAAGGACCACGGCGCCAGCACCATCGCAATCTATGTTGACGAGTCCGGCCTCACCGAGGTCTGCGACTACAAGATCCAGTACGACAGCCTGGCCGTCGATGAGTCCTGCATGGGCCGTACCAACTCCGCCGTCGTGACCATGATCGCCATGGAGCTTACGCAGCAGACCGAGGGCTATGCCGAGTACGAGACCGCTATGGCCGCGTTCGACTTGGTCGACCCCATCTATCGCAAGGCCGTCGAGTACACCCGTCCGCTCGCAGCTAAGTGGGCCGAGCAGAACGTCGACAAGCCCTGCATTAATGTCATGGCTCAGGGTCCGCTTTTTGGTGCCGCTTACGTCTTTAGCATCTGCAACGTGCAGGAGATGCTGCAGATCGACTCTTGCACCATCAACACCTGCGACTTCTTCCACGGCCCCTTCGAGATCCTGGACAAGCGCACCTCGCTGTTCCAGCTCATCAGCGTCGGCCGCAGCCGCTGCAACGACGAGCGCGGCATCCGCTTCGTCAACCAGTACGGTGGCGAGCGCGTCTATCAGCTCGACGCCAAGGAGCTCGGCCTCAACGACATCAAGGACAGCGTGAGCGAGTACTTCAACCACCTGATCTTTGCCCCGATCCTCAACAACGTGTATATGCGCGCGCTCTCCGCCGTCACCCACAAGGACTACATGACGCGCCGCTACATGTGGAAGCTTGAGTATTAGTTACGCGGTTTTACCAAACCGCGTAACGGCTCGACGCTGCGCGG
>CAJLAN010000234.1 GCA_905204635.1 uncultured Collinsella sp.
CTCGGGATAGCTATCGGTATAGCCGTAACGCGCCATCACATATTGAACGCCCAAATCGGGCGCGTCATCTCCGCCAATGCGGCGCTCGATCGTCACGGTGCCCGATTCCAGGCGCGTCGGGTAGGTCAAAATGCGCGCGACAACGGCATCACCCGGGCGGACGCCCAGGCGATCCGCCGAGGTATCCTCGGGCAGGATGAAGAAGTCGGCCTTCAGGCGCGAATCGAGCGGCTCGATCACACCAAGCGGACCGGCGGTCTGGTACGTGCCCACCACGCTTATGGCTGCACGCTCAACCACGCCCTCGATCAAGGCGCGCCGCTCACCGTGCGGGCTGTTCTTAATGCTCACGGCAACGGTATCGCCATCCATGATCTCGCGCTTACCGCGGCCCATGACCTTGTAGTCGCCGTTTTCGGTTACAACGTAGGCGCTATGCTCATGGAGCTGCACGCGCCCGGTCAGACTCGGACGGCGTTCGCTGCGCACCGGCCCGCGCTTATTGCGAGCTCCACGCTTATGCTTGTTATTGCGCCCCATGGCGCCTCCTAACTATCGATTGCGAACTCCAAAGAGTCTACCCAAATGATTCGCTTTCCTGCCGTCCCCTAGGGATCAAAAAACGGGCCGCCCCATAAGAGACGACCCGTTGGAAGGGATGAATTCCAGGCATGCCTACACGCGCAGGTAGCGGCGCATGGCGATGGCAGAACCAAAGAAACCGATAATCACGCCGACCAGAATCAGCGCAGCATAGGTCACCAAGTAGTACTGCATCGGCAGGGCAAACGACATCCAGCCGATGCTCTCCTGCAGACGCGGAATCATCAGGTTGCGCAGCAGCTCCAGAACGCCGATGGAAAGCAACGAGCCCAAAATGGCCTGTAGTACGCCCTCGGTGATAAACGGGCCGCGAATGAAGCCGTTGCTGGCGCCGACCAGACGCATAATCGCAATCTCACGACGACGTGCCGTGATGGATAGGCGAATCGTGTTGTTGATGAAGATGAAAGCGATAAAGGTCAGAAGGCCAACGAGCACCACGGCGGCGATGCGGATGTAGTTGGTCACCTGGAACAGGCGGCTCACTGCCTCCTGGCCGTACAGCACGCTCGCGTTGACGTCGCCGTCATCCACGATCTTCTGGAAATCGGCATCCTTCTTGAGCTTCTCTGCCGTGCTCTCGACCTTGGACGGATCGTCCATCTCAATAGCGAAGGAAGCCGGCAGCGGGTTCTGGCCATCGAGCGCGCTCATGGTGGCGTCGGCGTTGCCCGACATCTTGCTCGAATACTCGGCCTTCGCGTCGTCCTTGTCCTTATAGGTCACGGACTTGACGTTGCTCCACGTCTTAAGCTCGGCCTCAAAAGCCTGAACATCAGCCTGATCGGCGTCATCACTAATGAAGGCGTTGATGACAACCTGATCCTCGACGGTGCCGATCACGGAGTTCAGCACCGCGGAGCCCATAATGAACAGGCCGATGATAAACAGCGAAAGGAAGATCGTGATGACGGCGCCGAGCGAGGTAGTCCAGTTACGGAAGAAGTGGCTGATTGCCTCTTTGAAGGAGTAACCCACGTTAGTTGGTGCCATAGTTGCCGTAACCTCCCCTCTCCTGGTCGCGGATGACGTGGCCGCCCTCGAGGGCGATCACGCGACGGTGCATGCTATCGACCATCTCGCGGTCGTGCGTGGCGACGATCACGGTGGTGCCGGTGCGGTTAATACGCTCAAGCAGCTTCATGATGCCCAGCGAGATCGCCGGGTCGAGGTTGCCCGTGGGCTCGTCGCAGATCAGCAGCGGCGGACGGTTGACCATAGCACGGGCGACGGCAACGCGCTGCTGCTCGCCACCGGAAAGCTGGTCGGGCAGCGAGTCCATCTGATCGGCCAGACCGACCAGACGCAGCACCTCGGGCACCTGGCTGCGAATGACGCCCTTGGGCTTGCCGATGCACTGCAGGGCAAACGCCACGTTTTCGTAGGCGGTCTTTTGCGGCAGAAGCTTAAAGTCCTGGAACACGGCGCCAATCTGGCGGCGCAGGAACGGAACCTTGCGGTTCTTGATCTTCATGAGGTCCTGACCGGCAACCAGGATGCGGCCGCTCGTCGGCTTGACGTCGCGGTTGAGCGTCGACAGCAGCGTGGTCTTACCCGAGCCGGAGTGACCGACCAGGAAGACAAACTCGCCCGGATAGATCTCGATGTTGATGTCGTCGAGTGCAGGCTTGTTGGGCTGTGCCGGATAGATCTTGGTGACATGCTCCATAAGGATGACGGGCTCGACACCGGCCTGCTTGGCCATCTTCTTGCGGCTGGCCTGCGGATCGATGGGCGCAAACACCGACGTAAAATCGGGGTTGTTGAGCGCGTTATCGAGGCTTGCGACCTCGGCTGCCTGATCGCTCTCGACCACCGGGGCAGCAGGCTGCGTGGGGTCGGGAATAGCGGCAAAGAGACCGGACTGCGCAGGCTGAGGAGCCGGCGTCGCAGGGGCCAAGGGGTCGGGAATGCCGGCCATGGTAGGCTGCGGCGTGGCGGCACCAGCCTGAGGCTGCTCCACGCGAGCGGTCACGGCCTGAACGGGCTCAAAACCCGCCGTGCCGGAAAGCGCGACATCGCTGGTTGGATTGTAGGCAAAGGGATCGGATGCCGGCTGTGCCTGATCTGCCGGCTGAGCGGGGGCCTGAGCAACAGGCTGGCCCTCTGAATCCGGAGTGGCGAAACGACTGCCCTGGACGCCTGCCTGCGTCTTGGGGGCATCATCGCCCGCACCGGAGGTACGGAAGTGGTTACCCACTGGTGCTCCTTATCGTCGTGCGTTTAAACTACATGAGCGCTTAGTATTTTAGCAGCATTAGCTTTGCTGCACATAAGAAGCATGGCCGTGTTTGGGTCCCTCCGGCCGGACACAG
>CAJLAN010000235.1 GCA_905204635.1 uncultured Collinsella sp.
GAATCTCCATCTGCAGCGGCTTGTGCCAGTTAGAGGCGCCGTCGTAGGAGAACTGGTGCAGGCGGGGCAGCGACAAGGCGCCCAAGGTAACGCCGATAAAGTAGGCGTCGGCGTCGAAGGGACGGTACTGCGGATCCTCGCGAGCGGTTGCCTCCCAGTTCCAGGGGCTGGCGGTGGCGTCGGAGATGGTCATGCTCGCGAGCGCGCCATCGGCAAAACGGACGTTGACCACGGCGGAGTCCTCGGTCTCAAAACCGCGGGCGGCGCTGGACTGCATGCCCTGGACGGCAACGGGCTCGCCCAGCAGGTAACGGAGCAGGTCGACGTCGTGCACCAGGTTGACCAGGATCGGGCCGGCACCCTTCTTGCGGCGCCACTCGACGTCGAAGTACTCGTCGTTCTTATAGATCATGTAGTGGAAGCTCGACACGGTGAGCTTGCCCAGCTCGCCGGACTCGATGATCTCCTTGGCCTTGTTGACGAAGGGGTTGTGGCGACGGTGCTGGCCCACGAGCACGGGCACGCCGGCGGTCTCGGCCTCGGCGGCGAAGGCCTGAGCATCCTCGAGGTCGTTGGAGATCGGCTTTTCGACCAGCGGCACGATGTTGCGCTTGATGGCCTCGCGGGCAACGCCCAGATGCAGGTCGTTGGGGGTGGCGATAATGACGGCCTCGGGCTTGACCTCGTCCATCATCTGGGCGGGATCGGTATAAAACGGCACGCCGGCGGCCTCGGCCGTGGCGCGGGCGCCCTCAAAGGCGTCAGCGATGGCGACGAGCTCGGCCTCGGGCTCCTCGGTGACAAAGCGGATGTGGTTGCGGCCCATGGCGCCGGCGCCGATAACGGCAATGCGGACGGGGTTGAGCTCAGGCATTTCGACTCCTTAATACTGGTGACCGGTGGAATGCGACAAAGGGGCTGTCCCTTTGTCGCATCGGTAAAACTAGGCGGACTTCTTCTTGCTGTCGGAGACCATCATGTAGACGGTGAGCACGACGGCGATGGCGGCGATCACAATGGCGCCGTAGAAGGACTGCTGGTAGGCGGCGCTGCCGGCCTCGGCGTGATACAGCACGGCGGTGATGGGCTGGCTGATCCAGGTGGAAGCGGCGTAGCCCAAAAACATGATGCCGTAGTTGACGCCGATGTTGCTGGTGCCAAAGGCGCCACCGGTGAGCGGTGGGTAGATGACGAGCAAAGCGCCAAAGCTAAAGCCGAGCAGGGCGAGCGCCACAAAGAACATGCTCTGCGTAAAGCTCATCGACATGATGACGAGGGCGATGATGGTGACGACAAGGCTGATGAGCAGCGACTTATAGGCGCCGAGCTTGTCGATGATCTGGCCAAAGGACAGGCGGCCAACCAAGTTGGCGCAGGTGTTGACGGAGACCACCACACCGCCGAGGGCGACGGCCGCGGCGCTCGTGGGGTCGGCGAAGAGCTGGACGGCGGCGATGGAGGCAACCTTGCCCACGAGCAGGGTGCCCGCGGTGGCGGCAAAGGCGAAGGTGACGATGAGGACCCAGAAGCGCGGGGTCTTGACCATCTCGCCCGGGGTGAGGTCACCGAAGGTGCCGGCGTGCGCGCCGCCCTTGGGGGCCTCGAAGCCCTCGGGCAGCCAACCGGCCTCGGGGGCCTTCAGGAACAGGGCGGAGGCGGCGATCGTCACAAAGAAGATGACGCCGAGCGCCTTAAGGGCGCCGAAGATGCCCAGGCTCGGGATGAGCAGCGAGGCGAGCACCGGGGACAGTACAGCGGGGCCGGCGGTCGAAGCGGCCAGGGTGATGCCGGAGGCGAGACCCTTCTTGTCGATGAACCACTTTTGGCCGGTGGTGAGCGCGGGGTTGTAGCCCAGGCCGTTGCCGATGGCGGCGACAAGCGAGAACCACAGGTAGAACTGCCATGGCTCGGTGACGGTGCCGGACATGAACCAGCCCACGCCGTAGCACACGGCGGCGGCGATCACGACGTTGCGCGGGCCGATCTTGTCGGAGATGCGGCCGGCGAAGATGCCCGTCACGGCCATGATGGTCTGAAAGACCGGGAAGGCCCAGGTAAGAGCGCTGGACCACTCGGGGTAGACGGCGAGCAGGTTCTTGCTCACGACGGAATACAGCGCAATGGAGCTGATGAAGAACATGGTGACGCACGCGGCGGAAAGCACGACGGCGCGACCCTTGTTGGAGTTGGTGGAAGCCATTGGACTCTTTCTAATCGATACGGGGGAGGAACGGGCGTGTCCGCGGGGCCTCCCTGTCAGGTTGGTTTACTGGTCAGTCGGCTTTGCGACGCCGGACTCATCGGACCAGAGCTCGACACCCTTGTTCTTAAGGTAGTTGTCGGCATAGGCGCGACGGCCGCCGGGCTTGGCGGTGAGGTCGCCCATCATGTTGGAGAAGCCGCCGTCGACCTTGATGGCGTCGCCGGTGGTAAAGTCCGAGCGCGTGGACGCCAGGAACATGACGGCGTTGGCGATATCGCTGACCTCGCCGATGCGGCGCGTGGCGATCAGGCGGCTGCGGCTCTTCTCGACCTCGGGGTCGGCGTAGAAGTTGGCCGACATCGGGGTCTTAACGAAGCAGGGCTCGACGCAGTTGGAGCGCACGCCGTAGGGGCCCCACTCGGCAGCCAGCATCTTGGACATCATGTTGACGCCGGCCTTGGTGGAGCTGTACACGCCCGAGAACGTCTCGGGGGAGTGGCTGGCGACGGTCGAGATGTGCACCAGGCGACCCTGGCCGGCCTTGATCATCTCGCGACCAAAGCGCTGCGAGGTGATGAAGTAGCCGGTGAGATTGACGTTGATGACCTCGTTCCAGTCGGAGAGCGGCAGGTCTTCCATGGCTGCGAAGCGCAGGATGCCGGCGGTGTTGACGAGGACGTCGACGCGGCCGAAGTTGGCGATGGTGGCGTCGAC
>CAJLAN010000236.1 GCA_905204635.1 uncultured Collinsella sp.
ACCGACGGCATGGAGGCAAAGTTCGAGTCGAGCAGCACGATGTGCGACACCTGACACGCCACGTCGCTGCCCGAGGCCATGGCGATGGAGCAGTCGGCCTCCTTGAGCGCCAGCACGTCGTTGACGCCGTCGCCCGTCATGGCAACGGTATGGTCGCGACGCTTGAGCGCCTGCACGAGTTCGCGCTTTTGCTGCGGCGTCACGCGACCAAAGACGTGATAGCGGTCCCCCGCCGCATCAATCTTGGACGGCGTATCGAGCGTCGTGGCGTCGACGTAGGCATCGGCCCCCGGAACGCCCACCACGCGCGCGATCGATGACACCGTGCGCGGGTCGTCGCCGCTGATCACGTTGAGGGTCACACCCTGCTCGTTAAAGTAGCCGATGGTCTCGGCAGCCGAGGTACGGATCTCGTCGCGAATGGTCACAAAGCCCACGGGCTCGACCTCGCCCGCCATATCGCCGTCGGGCGTAAAGCCGTCCACACGGGCCACAACAAGCACGCGGCAGGTGTCGGCAAGCTCGGCCACACGATTCTCGACCTGCGCAAAGACGCGCTCCGAAAGCACAAATTGCGCTGCGCCCATCACATAGGAGCCCTGCGCAAACGAGGCGCCGCTCCACTTTTTGGACGAGGAGAACGGAATGACCGCCAGCGGCTCGGAAACCTCGACCGGGCGGTCAGCGTAATAGTTGAGCAGCGCCTGACAGGTCTCGTTGGCGTCTGCCGAGGTGGCACGCGCCACGTTGGCGAGCGCAAAATCGAGGACCGTGGTCTCGACGGGGACAGCTGCCTCGTCAGAGTCCGCGCCAAAGCCAACGCCCTCAACAGGCAGCGGGTAGGTACCCTCGACCTCCATACGGCCCGAGGTAATGGTGCCCGTCTTGTCCAGGCACAGCACGTCGACGCGCGCGAGCGTCTCGATACAGTAAAGCTGCTGCGCGAGTACCTTGCGGCGCGCCAGACGCACCGTGGCGATGGCAAGCACCGACGAAGTCAGCAGCACCAGGCCCTGCGGAATCATGCCCAAAAGAGCGCCCACCGTAGACAGCAGCGCCGACGAAGGCACGCGACCGGCAAGCAGCTCGGAAAAACACCACGAAAGCGCGCTATCGCCCGGCGTACCAGCGGCATCCCACAGCTCGCTCACGCTCGAGGCAAAGAGCGCCAGGCCGAGCGGAATCATAATGAGGCTCGCAAAGCGCACGATGGCGTTGAGCGCATTCATGATCTCGGAATTGACCTTTTTGACGTACTTGGCCTCGTTGTTGATCTTGGCCACGTAGTTGTCGGCGCCAACATGGATCACGCGGGCGCGCAGCAGGCCCGAGTCGATAAAGCTGCCGCTCATGAGCTCGGAGCCGGGCTGCTTTTTGATGAGATCGCTCTCGCCCGTCAGCAGGCTCTCGTTCACGAGTGCCTCACCCGAAACCACCACGGCGTCGGCCGGAATCTGGTCACCGCGCCCCAAGCGGATGATGTCATCGAGCACGATCTGGTCCAAGTCGAGCTCCACCTCGGCACCGTCGCGCACCGCGATGGCCTTCTTAGAGGTCAGCAGCGTAAGCTTATCGACCATCTTCTTGGAGCGCATGGACTGAATGACGCCGATGGCGGTATTCAAAAACACCACGAACAGGAACGTGAGGTTCTTGAACGATCCGGTCAGCAACACCAAAATCGCCAAGACAGCGTTGATCAAGTTAAACAGTGTGCAGAGGTTCTCGATGATGAGCTCTTTGACCGATTTGGTCTTAAGCTCCATGTTGCGGTTGATCTTACCGGCGGCGATGCGCTCCTCGACCTCGGCGGGCGAAAGCCCGCGCTCGATATCCGTTGCTGCCATACCACGTCCCATCACGTCGCGTCGGTATAAGAAAACCGCCCGGACCATGCGAGGTTCGGACGGTCTTACGTTCGATGGTGCCCCATGTTGGATTCGAACCAACGGCCTTCTGCTCCGGAGGCAGACGCTCTAATCCCCTGAGCTAATAGGGCGAACGGTTGGCATTATACCCAAGTGCGCCACGGGCTAACAAAAGAATAGAAAAAGCTTTGCAATTACGTGGGAGACACGGCGCAGAGGCTCACTTTAGAACGCAAAAGTGAAACAATTAGTATAAACTCTCATGCACATATATAACGGCTCGCGATGCGGGCCGTTTTTGCAAGAGCTATCCATCGAGGTGAGAGGCACACCATGATTGCGATTTTAAAGCAGAGCGCCAGCGACGAGGCCGTCGGCCATATCGTCAGCTGGATTGAGAAGAAGGGTCTCAAGACCGACGTCTCGCGCGGCGAGAACGAGACCATCATCGGCCTGGTGGGCGATACGACCAAGATCGACCCGTTCCTGCTCGAGTCCATGGATGTCGTCGAGCGCGTGCAGCGCGTCTCCGAGCCCTTTAAGCGTGCCAACCGCAAGTTCCACCCCGAGGACTCCGTCATCGACTGCGGCCACGGCGTCAAGATCGGCGGCGACCAGTTCCAGGTCATCGCCGGACCCTGCTCCGTCGAGGGCGAAAACCTCATTCGCATCGCACGCCGCGTAAAGGCCGCCGGCGCCACGATGCTGCGCGGTGGCGCCTACAAGCCCCGCACCTCCCCTTACGCCTACCAGGGCATGGGTCCCGCCGGCCTGGACCTGCTGTGCGAGGCATCCGCCGAGCTCGACATGCCGATCGTTACCGAGATCATGGACCCGCGCGACGTACAGGTCTTCCTCGACAAGAAGATCGACGTCATGCAGATCGGCGCTCGCAACGCCCAGAACTTCCCCCTGCTCAAGGAGGTCGGCAGGACCAAGACCCCGATCCTGCTCAAGCGCGGCATGTCCGGCACCGTCGATGAGTTGCTTATGGCAGCCGAGGACATCATGAGCGAGGGCAACGAC
>CAJLAN010000237.1 GCA_905204635.1 uncultured Collinsella sp.
CACTACTACGGCGGCGTCAAGAGCTACCACTGGGTGGCCTCCCCGCTCGCACTCGTAGGCGTCATCTGCAAAAAGGACGGCACCACCGTCGACATTAACATCGGCGACAAGGCCGACGACCCGGTCTTTACCATCTCCGACCTGCTGATCCATCTCTCGAGCGAGCAGATGTCCAAGCCTGCCAAGGACGCCGTCGACGCCGAGATCCTCGACGTGATCGTGGGCGGCCGCCCCGTCAAGTTCGATGAGGACGACAAGGACGCTCCCAAGGAGCCCGTCAGGCAGATGTTCTTGGACATCCTCAAAGAGCAGTACGGCGTCGAGGAGGAGGACTTCCTCTCCGCCGAGATCGAGGTCGTGCCCGCCGGCCCCGCCCGCGACATGGGCCTCGACCGCTCCATGATCTTGGGCTATGGCCACGACGACCGCGTCTGCGCCTACCCCTCTATGCTCGCCCAGATCAACGTCACCAACGTGGAGCGCACGAGCATCACGCTCATCGTCGACAAAGAGGAGATCGGTTCCGTGGGTGCCACCGGCATGACGAGCCGCTTCTTCGAGAACACCGTCGCCGAGATCATGACGCTCGCCGGCGAGGGTAGCCCGCTGGCCCTGCGCCGCGCGCTCGCCCGCAGCCGCATGCTCTCCTCTGACGTGTCCGCCGGCTTCGACCCGGGCTATGCCGCCAAGTTCGAGACCAAGAACGCCGCCTTTATGGGTCGCGGCCTGTGCTTTAACAAGTACACGGGCAGCCGCGGCAAGGGTGGCTCCAACGACGCCGATGCCGAGTATGTGGCCCTCGTCCGCGACATCATGGACAAGGCAGGCGTGGATTTCCAGACCTGTGAGCTCGGCCGCGTCAACGCAGGTGGCGGCGGCACCATCGCCTACATCATGGCCAAGTACGGCATGAATGTCATCGACTCCGGCGTTGCCGTTCTGTCCATGCACGCCCTATGGGAGGTCGCCAACAAGGCCGATATCTACGAGGCCTACCGCGGCTACAAGGCCTTCCTCGAGCGCGCCTAACCAGCCCTTCATAACTTGCGGTGAAATACGGACTAAACTGGCCTATAAACGGCCAAAACAGACCGTATTCCACCGCAACTTCCTTTTTGACAGAGGAGAGTCCATGCTGCAGGTCATCATTTCGCCCGCCAAGCAGATGCGCTCGGCCCAAGATGCTTTTGAAGTCCTGGGCATTCCGCCCTTTGCGCGCGAGACGGCTCGACTGCATCGCGCGTTGCTAGATATTGAGCGAAATGAAGGCAGCGGCGGCCTGCAGGCGCTATGGAACGTGAGTGACAAACTGCTGGGGCCTTGCCTCAACACCCTGCATGAGTTCGAGCCCATCTTGGAAAACGGCGACCTCGACAATCCCGATATCGCCCGCAATACCTCCCCCGCCGTCATGTCCTATCACGGCATTCAATACCAGAGCATGGCACCCGAGGTGATGGATGCCGCGCAGCTCGCATGGCTGCAAGACCATCTGTGGATCCTCTCGGGCCTTTACGGATGCGTACGCCCCTTTCATGCCGTCGAACCGTATCGGCTGGAGATGGGTGCGAAGCTCGCCGTTGACGATGCCCGAGACCTCTACGCGTTTTGGAGCGACAAGCTCGCGCGGGTTATCGCCCCGGCAGGTTCAAACACCACGATCGTCAACCTCGCCAGCGTAGAGTATGCCAAAGCCGTTCTGCCCCACCTCGCGGGCGACGCCACAGCCGTCACGTGCCTCTTTGGCGAGGGTATCCGCAACGGGAAGCCCATCCAACGGTCGACCGCCAGCAAAAAGGCGCGCGGCTCCATGGTGCGGTGGATGGCAGAAAACAAGCTCGAGGATGCAAGCGAACTTACCGCATTCAACATCGGCTATCGCCACGTCCCCGAGCTCTCATACCTAGGCACCCTCGTGTTCATCAACGAACAGATGCTCTAGAGCCGGCACCCAACACTGACCCGCTCAGCCTTCTCTATATAACTTGCGGTGGAATAATTCCTATTTGAGCCTTTTTCGCACAATCAGGAACTATTCCACCGCAACTTTTATGAATTGGCTGCTAGGCTCGACACCTATTCAGCTAGACCGTCGGCCTTTGCAATCCCGTTTGTCGAACCGTCCTGATAGACAATCTTGACGTGCTCGACCTCGGACACCGCAACACCCGACGGGGGCTCCAGGCGCCATTCCGTCAGCGCGATATCCATCGTCGTGGGCACATCCCCTTGATCTTTGAGCTTCACCGTCAACGTTTTGAACGTCGCATCATACGTCACGCGTTCGATTTCCTCACCAGGAATAGACCCACCACTCAGCTGCAACTGCACAAACTCATCGCACGGGTACCAATAATCGCCCGGAACGGCGAGCGTATTGGCATTACCGCCAGTACTCCTCACCGTCATAATCGGCAGGCCCTCGTCGGCCTCAAACTCCCAGGCGGCGCCGCCGCGACCGCCAAACGTCCAAATCCAAAAGGCAATCACCAGCACGGCAAGCACCGCAAAGCCAATCGCGACCAACCCATGGTGTGCACGGCCCTCCTCGGCCGATACGTCCCATTGTGTCTCTCGATATAGATGCTTGTCTTCCATGTACGCCTCCCCACGGGCACGCTTGTTAGGCCAATCGTACCCATTCAGGCTATACTTGAGCCCATGACATAACGGGGAGCTTGCAGGACAAGACGGCAGGCTGAGACTGGGCGCGCCCGCCCTGACCCGCAAACCTGATATGGGTAATGCCAACGAAGGGAGCATCTATGGGTAACGAATCCTCGAACCTCATCACGCAAATCGACTTCGCCCGCGCCGGGCAGATCACACCGCAGATGAAGGAAGTCGCCGAGCGCGAGCATCGCGACCCCGAGTACATTCGCGAACGCGTGG
>CAJLAN010000238.1 GCA_905204635.1 uncultured Collinsella sp.
CTCGCACGGAGAGCACATTAAGTGCTCTCCGGCTCGTGCGGAACTCGCGATCGACTTCGCATGCCGCCGGGCAGCCGGGGCCGACGTGGGGTTCAAAGATTTTCAAAAAAGCGGCCGGCGCGCAGTGCGCCGACCGCCGATATATGGGGTCTGATAATTTTTACCAGCTAGGGTCTCTTATTCGTCTAGGAGATCTTCTGGCATGTCGTTGCCGTCGCCTAGATCGACAGGGGTTTCTTCGGGGGCAGAGCCGTTTTCTGTGGCTTCGCCTTCGGGCTTCTCTTTGGCGGCCGTCATGCGGGCTACGGCGCAGATGCGGTCATTGTCGTCGACGGTCATCATCTTGACGCCCTGGGTGGCGCGGCCAGTCTGGCTGATCTCGTCGGTCTTGACGCGAATGACCGTCGCGCCCTCCGTCACGATGAACAGCTCGTGCTGCGGGCCCACCGTCTTCATGGCCGCGAGGTTACCCTTACGCTCGGTCATCTGGATAGTGTAGACGCCCTGACCGCCACGATTCTGTTCCGGGTAGTCCGCGACCGGCGTACGCTTGCCGTAGCCGCGCTCGGTGATGACGAACAGATCGCCGTTGCCGTTAGTGACTTCCATGCCCAGAACGCTCACGCCGTCCTTCATACCGATACCGCGAACGCCGCTGGTATCGCGGCCGGTGGCGCGCACCTGCTCCTCGGAGAACATGATCGCCTTGCCCGCGGTGGTGGCCAGGATAATCTTGTCGCCCTCGCGCACGCGGCGCACGTTCAGCAGTGCGTCGTCGTCACGCAGATTGATAGCGATCAGGCCATCACGGCGGCTACGATCGTAAGCGCTCATCACGGTCTTCTTGACCATGCCGCTCTTGGTGGCAAACATTAGGTACTCGTCGGCAGGGAACTCGCGGCAGCTGATGACGCTCGCGATCTTCTCGCCCTCCTCGAAGGGCAGCAGGTTGACAATCGCGGTGCCGCGGGCCTGACGCGTACCCACCGGCAGCTCGTGTACCTTCAGGCGATAGACCTTGCCCTTGCTCGAGAAGAACAGCACGTACTCGTGCGTGGACGCAATAAACATCTCGTCGATAACGTCATCCTCTTTGAGGTTGACGCCCGACACGCCCTTGCCACCGCGCTTCTGGGCACGGTAGGCAGCCACCGGGATACGCTTAACGTAGCCGGTGTGGGTGATGGTCACGACCATATCCTCGTCGGCGATGAGGTCCTCGACATCCAGGTCCTTCTCAACCTGGCTGATCTCGGTGCGGCGCTTGTCGCCAAACTTCTTGGAGATCTCGCGCATCTCTTCCTTGATGACGCCCAGGATTTTCTCCTCATGCGCCAGCAGGTCCTCGTAGTAGGCGATGGCGCGGCGCAGGCCGTCCAACTCTTCCTGAATCTTGTCGCGCTCCAGGCCGGTCAGGCGGCGCAACTTCATCTCGAGGATGGCCGTGGTCTGCTCGGGCGTAAAGCCAAAGCGCTCGATCAAGCGACTGCTGGCCTCGGAGTCGGTCTGCGAGGAGCGGATGATGCTAATGACCTCGTCGATATGGTCGAGAGCCATCAAGTAGCCCTCAAGGATATGCGCGCGGGCCTGGGCCTTCTTAAGGTCGAAGCGGGTGCGGCGGGTGACTACGTCGACCTGGTGGTCGATGTAGTGCTGCAGCATCTCGCGCAGGCTCAGGCATTTGGGAACGCCGTTGACGAGTGCCAGGTTGTTGGCGCCAAAGGTCGTCTGCAGCGAGGTGTACTTATACAGATTGTTGAGCACGACCTGCGGAATGACGCCCTTCTTGAGCTCGATGACCAGACGGATGCCCTTCTGGTTGGACTCATCGCGCATATCAGAGATGCCCTCGATGCGCTTATCGTTGACGAGCTGGGCGATCTTCTCCTGCAGTGTGCCCTTGTTGACCATGTAGGGAATCTCGGTAAAGACCAGGCGGCTGCGGCCGGTCTTGGTGGACTCCACATGTGCCTTGGCACGCACGGTAATGGAGCCGCGACCGGTCTCGTAGCTCTGCTTAATGCCAGCGCTGCCCATGATGATGGCGCCAGTGGGGAAGTCCGGACCGGGCATGATCTGCATGAGCTCGTCGACGGTGGCGTCGGGGTTGTCGATCAGGTAGCAGGTGGCCTCGATCGCCTCGGTGAGGTTATGCGGGGCGATGTTGGTGGCCATGCCGACGGCGATACCCTGGCTGCCGTTGACCAGCAGGTTGGGGAACCGGCTGGGCAGCATGTGGGGTTCCTTCTTGGTTTCGTCAAAGTTCGGGTCCCAGTCAATGGTATCCTTATCAATATCCGTCAGCATTTCGCATGCAATTTTGGACATGCGGGCTTCGGTATAACGGTAAGCAGCCGGGGGGTCGCCGTCCACGGAACCAAAGTTGCCCTGGCCGTCAACCAGCGGATAACGCAGGCTGAAATCCTGTGCCAGACGCACCATCGCGTCATACACACTGGCGTCGCCGTGGGGGTGGTAAGCACCCAGCACAGCACCAACCGTATCCGCAGACTTGCGGTACGGGTGGCTGGGGTCGTTGCCGCGCTCGTGCATCGTGTACAGGATGCGGCGGTGTACGGGCTTCAGGCCATCGCGCACATCCGGCAAGGCACGGGATACGATAACGGACATGGAATAATCCAAAAATGCCGTTTCGATCTCCTGCTTGACATCGCGCACAATGACCTTCGTGCCCGAACCGGGCACCATGATAACATTTTCTTCCATTCAACTCACCTTTCGGATTGTTTCAAAGCCCTTTTGCAAAAGCTTCACCGAAAATCTTCACTCTATCATCAAAATATCAAAAACAAAATTCATCAGCGTCTGGCGGCAGCGGAAATTTCCACCGTAATCCGGGGTGGTAATAGATTGCCCACACGCAGCGGG
>CAJLAN010000239.1 GCA_905204635.1 uncultured Collinsella sp.
GGCTAACCGCATTGGCGCCATGGTCGAGCAGCGTCCCGACTGGTGCATCAGCCGTCAGCGCAACTGGGGCGTGCCTATCCCCAGCTACACCTGCGCCGACTGCGGCGAGAAGGTCATGAACGACGCCACGCTCGACGCCGTCATCAAGCTCTTCCACGAGAAGGGCTCCGACGCCTGGTTCACCGACGCTCCCGAGAGCTACCTGGGCGAGGCCTGCGTCTGCCCCAAGTGCGGCGGCCATCACCCCAACGCCTATAAGGACATCCTCGACGTGTGGTGGGACTCCGGCGTCTCCTGGAAGGCCGTCTGCGAGTATCGCCCCGAGCTGGAGTATCCGGCGGACGTGTATCTCGAGGGCTCCGACCAGCACCGCGGTTGGTTCCAGAGCTCGCTGCTGACCTCGGTGGGCGCCAACGGCCACGCTCCGTATAAGGCGGTCGTCTCGCAGGGCTTCACGCTCGACGGCCAGGGCCGCAAGATGTCCAAGTCGCTCGGCAACGTCATCGACCCCAACAAGGTCTGTGACGAGATGGGTGCCGACATCATCCGTCTGTGGGTTGCATCTGTCGATACCAGCTCCGACGTTTCCATCGACCACGAGATCCTCGCTCGTACGTCCGATGCCTACCGTCGTTTCCGCAACACGCTGCGCTTCCTGCTCTCCGAGCTCGAGGGCCAGTTTGAGCCCGAGACCGACGGCGTCGCCTTTGCCGACCTGCTGCCGCTCGACAAGCTCATGGTTGCCCGTCTGACCCAGGTCCAGGCCGAGGTCGACGACGCCTACGCCAGCTACGAGTTCCCGCGCGCTTACCGTGCGCTCTACGACTTCGTGGTTACCGAGCTCTCCAACGTGTACCTCGACGCCCTGAAGGACCGTCTGTACTGTGAGAAGCCCGGCTCGCTCGAGCGCCGCAGCGCCCAGACCGTGCTGGCCGAGCTCTTCTCGATGCTCATGCGCGACCTTCAGCCGATCCTGTCCTACACGGTTGACGAGGCCATGGCCTATGCGCCCGCCGGCTGCGTCGATCACCAGAAGTACGCCGCGCTGCTCGATTGGTACAAGTCGCCCATCACGTTCGACGAGGCCAATGAGTTTGAGGGCGTGCTCGAGGCTTCACTCGAGTTACGTAGCGCCGTGACCAAGGCCCTTGAGGATGCCCGCTCCGCCGGTACCTTCACCAAGAGCCAGCAGGTCCGCGTCAAGGCGGTCGTTCCCGCCGAGATGTACGCGCTGCTGACCGGTGATAAGGCCGTCGACCTGGCCGAGTTCTACATCGTCTCCGATGTTGAGCTGACCCAGGGCGAGGAGCTCTCCGTTGCCATCGAGGCTGCCGAGGGCGAGTGCTGTGACCGTTGCTGGAACTACCGCACCACCGTCGGCGAGTACAACGGCCACGCTCACATCTGCGAGAGGTGTGCGAATGCCCTTTAAGGCACGGTAACTCGGCATTTTAGTTATAGGTAGAATTTGGGCGCCTTCGGCCCATTTGCTCCGCTGAATAAAAGCGGCATTCTGTTTTTCGGAATGCCGCTTTCTTTTTATGCTGGTTATTTCGCTTGTGTTGGTGGATATGTCGTGCGCTCTGCATGTGGCAATATAAGATGGTTAATTGCGTTAAACGGAATTCGATGTTCTTGAGGGTAGGGGATTTCTTTGGGTCGTGCTGGGGATATGACGCCGCCTTTGCGTTGGCGGTTGGGTGTTGCTGGTGGGGTGGCGCTGGTTGTGCTGCTTGTTGACCAGTTGACCAAGCTTGCGGTTCGTGCCGTGGGCGATGCACTGCATGTGACCGTCATCCCCGGCGTGATCGACTTCCTGTTTGTCCGCAATATCGGCGCTGCCTTTAGCATGGGCGAGGGGCATGGCATCGCGTTTGCCGTGCTGGCGTTGGCGGTCATTATCGCTATTGCCGTGTACCTCGTTCGTGCGCCCCAGCTCGCCCATCTTGAGGTTGTGGGCATGGCGATGGTTGCGGGCGGTGCTATCGGCAACGCTATCGATCGTTTGGCCTTTGGCTTCGTGACCGATTTTATTGCCACCACCTTCATCGACTTTCCCGTCTTTAACGTGGCCGATATTGGCATCACCGTAGGCGTCGTGCTTGCCCTCATCGGCTACATGTTCTTGAGCCCTGCTGCCCGCGAAGTCGATGCGACTGCCGAGCTCAATGCCCGTGATGAGGCCCGCGCCAAGCGCAAAGCCAAGCAGCGTGGGGAGCGTGCCCGCAAGATTCGCGAAAGGAATGAGCGTTAATGGCCGACATCCATATTCTTGTTGCCGACGATTGCTCTGGCCAGCGTCTCGACGCCTTTCTGGGTGCCAACGACGGCTGCCCCACGCGCTCTGCCTGCGCGCATCTGATTGAGGGCGGCGCCGTAATCGTGAACGGCGAGACCTGTCTGTCAAAAAAGTATGCCGTACGCGCCGGTGACCGCATCTCGGTCGCCCTGCCCGAGCCGCACGACCCGACCGACGTGATTCCCGAGGCCATTCCCCTCGATATCCGCTACGAGGACGACTATCTCATTGTGCTCTCCAAGCAGCGCGGGCTGGTGTGCCATCCCGCCCATGGCCACGAGAGCGGCACCCTTGCGAACGCCTTGGTCTACCACTGCGGTATCGATCATCTTGGTACCGTGCAGGGTGAGGACCGCCCCGGCATCGTGCATCGCCTGGATTGCGATACCTCGGGCCTTATGCTCGCGGCAAAAGACGACGACACCCAGCGCGCGCTTCAGAATCTCATTCGCACGCTTCACAATGCTTTTCGGCATACCCGCCATTTTTGCTACATGAATACCGAAAGAGTGCTCACTACCACCACGTTCCAGCTTACGAAGGAAGATTACCTTATTATCCACCTCTTTCACCGATACATTATAGTT
>CAJLAN010000240.1 GCA_905204635.1 uncultured Collinsella sp.
GGCAGATATTAGGCCGCGGTGCACACACTGCGGAGCAGCTCGCGCAGAGGAGACCCGATGCCCTCCAGCAGTTCGGGCGCGATGATGGCAAAAACGGGAACCTCACCGGCGCCCACGACGGCAGGCACCTTGCCCTCCGAGACAATGCATCCATAAGGCACAAAGCCGTCTTCGCCGGCATCGATCGCTGCCATGCGACGGGCGAGTTCGCGTGCAAAGCCGGCAGCATCGGCATCGCCAATCGCCAAGACAAAGTCCACGCCTTCGTCGGTCGCCAGGGCCACGGCTTCGTCGATTAGCTCGTCTCCCCCATCGTCCTCAACCGAGCCGCAGCGGAAAAGCACACACTCGAGCAGGGCTCGATCAAGCGAGCCAAGTGCCGCCGAAACGAGCTCATCACGCGTGTGCCTGTCGCCTCCCAGCACGACCAGTGCCTTGGTGCCGCCATAGTGGGCAACTAATCGCCCGCACCAGCGAGCCACATCCCCATCCGCAACCAAGCGCGTCGGCATACCAAACCCATAGTTGACCATCTTTTCCACAACCTTCCGTGCATATAGGCGGTATCAATCGTTAGGCCCATGCTACGAAGCGAGGTTTTCCGGGCTGTTTCGCACTCTTTAGAGCTGCGTTAAAAACCCGATGCAGCCGCACGACCATACCCACCAAAACAAACCAGTCCCTTTTTGGCAGGTTTTGACGATGTCCGGATGAGCGGGTATTATCGAACATGTATTCGATAAGAACATGTGTTTGATGGGAGGACGCGTGGGGCACGAGCGTCACACCTATATCTGCATCGACCTTAAGACGTTCTATGCCAGCGTCGAGTGCGTCGACCGCGGACTCGACCCCCTCACTACGTGCCTGGTCGTTGCCGACGAATCGCGCGGGCGCACGACCATCTGCCTCGCCATCACACAGGCCATGAAGGACCTCGGGATACACAACCGATGCCGTCTGTTCGAGATTCCCGACGGCATCGACTACATCAAGGCCGTACCGCGCATGCAGCACTACATGGAAGTGTCGGCGAAAATCTACGGCATCTATCTGGAATACGTGAGCCCGCAAGACATTCACGTCTACTCAATTGATGAGTGCTTTATCGACGTGACACCCTATCTGGACCTCTACCACACTAATGCCAAAGACTTTGCCTGCATGTTGCGCGATGAGGTCCTCGCGCGCACCGGCATCACGGCAACGGTTGGCATCGGCCCCAATCTATTCCAGGCCAAGGTGGCACTCGACATTACCGCCAAGCACGTACCCAGCCGCATCGGCATACTCGACGACGAGACGTTCCGCAAGGAAATCTGGCCTCACCGCCCCATCACCGACATCTGGGGCATCGGGCCCGGCGTGGCAGCGCGACTCGAAAAATACGGCGTCTACGATTTGATGGGCGTCGCGGCGCTCGACGAAAACCTGCTCTACGACGAGCTCGGCGTCAATGCCGAGTATCTTATCGACCACGCCTTTGGGCGCGAGCCGACAACTATCGCCGATATTCAGGCCTATCGCCCGCAGGTAACCTCAACAACCACGGGGCAAGTGCTATCGAAAGGCTATGCCTACGAGCAGGCCTACACCGTCTTGCGCGAGATGGTCGACAACGCCGTGTTGGACTTAGTCGATAAGCACGTGGTGTGCGACAGCATCTCGCTCTTTGTAGGCTACGCGAGCGAGCGCGCCGGCATACGCCGCCTCGACGCCAGCGGCACAGCGCAATATGTAGACGGATGCGGGCATTTGCGTTCAAGCACGTCGAGCATCGAACCCGCCGCAACCGCCGGCCCCGAGCTCGCACCCCGTGCGCCCAGGCCCGTCCAACGCGATGACGAACGGCACCGCCTGGTGCGCGAAGCACAGGCAATCGACGGCATCTTTGTGGGAGAGCACGGCGGCAAACCGCGTGGTGGCTATGCTGCGCTGTTCGCACATTCCAATGCATCCCGCAAGCTGCCCGAGCGCACCAATTCGTTTAAGAAGATCATGGGCTATTTCGATGAGCTCTGGGCGCAGACTGTCGATCCCAAACGACCGGTCAAGCGCATCAACCTGGGATTTGGCAACCTCATGCCCGAGGAATTTGCCACCATCGATCTGTTTAGCGATATTAAGGCCGATGAGCGCGAGCGCGACCTGGCGCGCGCCGTCCTGGCCGTGAAGGGCAAGTACGGCAAGAACGCGCTCGTCAAGGGATTAAGCTTCACCACCGGCGCCACCGCACGCGAACGCAACGATCAGGTAGGAGGACATCGTGCCTAAGTCCCAACAACAGCCGATGCGGCCACCGACGCCTTTTGAACGTCTAGCGGACCCCGAGGGAAGACGTCGATCCGCCGACCCCAAGCTCACCGCCAACGGCGCCGTCCGTGCCGGCCGTGCCGCGCAGTTTATGCCCTTTGCCGCCCTCACGGGATACTACGAGCTCGTACGCAAGCAGGAAATCACCGTCGAACCCAAATGCGAGCTCACAGAAGAAAAAGCCCTCGAGCTTTCGAAAAAGCTCGAGGGCCTCAAACGTGGCGACTTGGTGCGTGTCACCTATTACGATATGTACGGCTATCGTAGCCGCACGGGCATTCTCGACGAAGTGCTACCCGCGTTCAAGCTGCTCAAACTCAGGGATATCGCCATCGACTTCGACGATATCCAAGGCATCGAGCTGCGTGGTCGAGCCTAGCGACGAGAACGCTTGCGCAAGACGAGAGCAATGCCAAGCACTGCGGCAGCTGCAACCAGCAATCCCAAGACCAGCGTGAGGGTCGAGTCGCCAGCGCGAGGCAGCGAGCCGTCCTTCGGAGTCTTCTTAGCGGTCGTCGTGACGGTGGTCGTGGTGCTGCTCGACTGGTCGTTGCCACCCGTCTGGCTGCCGC
>CAJLAN010000241.1 GCA_905204635.1 uncultured Collinsella sp.
ACGTCGTGATACTCCACGGCGCCGGCAGTCACCTGCAGATCCGTGGCGCCCGGCTTGTCCTGGATATCCGGCGCGGTCGAGAGCACCTCGTCCATACGCTTAAAGCCGGCGATAGCCTTCTGATACGTTTCGGCCGAATTGACGAGTGTCTCGAGCGGCGTGCAGAACAGCGAAATATAGAGTGCAAAGGTCGCCATATCGACCGCCTGCAGCTGGCCTTGGGCAACCAGCCAACCGCCCAGCAGCACCACGATTACGTACAGCACACCCGAGAGCAGGCCATACGTCGCGGTATAGACGCCCATGGCGTGATACATGTTCTCCTTGGACGAAAGATAGCGATTGTTGGAGGCGCGGAACTTGAAGCGTTCGGTCTCCTCATTGGCAAAGCTCTTGACCACGCGCATGCCCGCCAGCGAATCCTGCAGCTGCGCATTGATGCCACTGATCTTTTTGCGGTTGTCGCTAAAGACCTCGCGCATGCGCATGTTCTGCCAAAACATGATGACCGCAAACGCCGCCGTCACCACGGCCATGGCGAGCGCCAGCACCGGGGCGATGGTAAAGAAAATCACAAACGAGCCGATAATCTCGATGCCGCAGATGATGATCCACTCGGGCACGTGGTGCGCCGCCTCGCAGATATCGAACAGGTCGTTGACCACGCGGCTCATCATGTCGCCCGAGCTGTTGCGGTCGAAGTACGCAAAGCTAAAGCGCTCATACTGGTCGAACAGGTCCTCGCGCATCTTGGACTCCATGCGCGCGCCCATCACGTGACCCCAATAGCTCACAAAGTAGCGGCAGGCGCAGCGGACGGCATACATCAACACCAAGCCCACCGCGATCATGCCGAGCGCCTGCATAATGGCAGCCTGACCCTGAGTAAACAGCCCACCGGTCAAATTGCGCAGAATAATGGGGAACGCCAGGTCAATGGCGGCAAGCACCAGAGCACAAACAGTATCAGCAACAAAAAGCCCCATCTGGGGCTTGTAATAAGACAAGAATCTTCTAAACATGCAGTCCTCGGAGATAAAACAACAACGTAAAACCCTGGGACAAAATAATCAGTGGTGTTTGTCCCAGGGTCGCCCTCGCTTTTAAAGATCAGTTCCACTCAAGCGGTGCGCGATGCTGTCGCAAGCTAAGGCGCCCACGACAGTCTTGGCATCCTCGATCTTGCCGTCGAGTACGGCGTCGATCAGCTCGTGCAGTGGCACCAGGTCCACGTTGACAAACTCGTCATCATCGGGGTTGGGCGCATCAAACTCGAGCTTGGTAGCCAAGTAGATGTGGATGATCTCATCGCAAAAACCGCAAGACGTGACAATCGACGTCAAAAAGCGAATGCGACCGGCCCTAAAGCCCGTCTCCTCGTGCAGCTCGCGCTTAGCGCAATCGAGCGGATCCTCGCCTGGATCGAGCTTGCCGGCGGGAATCTCGACCGTCACGCGGTCGATGGCGGTGCGGTACTGACGCACCAGTACGATCTTGCCGCTCTCGGTCAGTGCCACAACGGCCGCCGCACCCGGATGGCGAACGATATCGCGGGCGCTGCGGTGACCGTTGGGCAGCTCGACCTCAAGACGGTGGACGTCGAGGATCTTGCCCTTCCAGGCGCACTCCTCCGAAAGAATCTTCTCGTGCAGCTCGGCATCGTGCGGGTCGTCGTCGCCCAGCACCAGCGCCGGCTCGTCAGCGACCTCGCCGCCAGGCTCGCCCTCGGCGTGCCCATACATGCGGCTGTCCTCTTCGACGATCTGCGCGTCCACGAGCTCTTCGTTCTTCTCGTCCATCCGTCTCATTCCTCTCGGATTTTAGGCATCCCAGGCGTCGCGGCCGCGCAGCGCACGCAGGCCAATGTCGTGGCGCAGGGTCTTGCCCTCAAAATCGATCTTCTCGCAAGCCTCGTAGGCAAGGTTGCGAGCGTTCTCAAACGTATCGCCCAGCGCGGTCACGGCAAGCACGCGGCCACCATTGGTCACGAGCTGGCCGTCCACCACGGCAGTGCCTGCGTGGTACACGGTCACGTTCTCCATGGCCTCGGCATCGGCAATACCGGTGATGACCTTGCCCTTCTCGTAGCTGCCGGGATAGCCCGCGCTCGTCAGGACAACGGCCACGGCCCACTCGTCGCGCCAGTCGAGCTCAATCTGATCGAGCTCGCAGTTGGCGCAGGCGAGCATGACCTCAACTAGGTCGTTCTTAAGGCGCGGCAGCACGACCTGCGTCTCGGGGTCGCCAAAGCGGGCATTGAACTCCAGCACCTTGGGGCCGGCAGGCGTGAGCATAAAGCCGCCGTACAGGCAGCCGCGGTAGTCGATGCCCTCGGCAGCAAGCTCGGCAACGGTCTGCTCCATGACCTTCACCATCGTGGCGTGCTCCTCGTCGGTCACGATGGGCACCGGGCTGTAGACGCCCATGCCGCCAGTGTTGGGGCCCTTATCGCCCTCGAGCGCGCGCTTGTGGTCCTGCGAGGTGGCCATGGGGCGCACGGTCTTGCCGTCGGTAAAGGCCAGCAGCGAGCACTCGGGGCCAACGAGCATCTCCTCGATAACCACGGTGTTGCCGGCATCGCCAAAGGTGCCGCCAAAGCACTCGCGCACGGCCTCCTCGGCCTGCTCAAGTTCGGTCGCCACGATAACGCCCTTGCCCGCGGCAAGGCCGTCGGCCTTGACGACCAGCGGGGCGCCCTGCTCGCGCACGTAGGCGAGAGCCGAAGCTTCGTCGGTAAACGAACCATAGGCTGCCGTCGGAATGCCTGCACGCTCCATGAGCTGCTTGGAGAACAGCTTGGAGCCCTCCATCTGGGCGCCCTCGGCACCCGGGCCAAAGCAGGGAATACCCGCCGCGCGCACGGCGTCGGCCACGCCCGCCACAA
>CAJLAN010000242.1 GCA_905204635.1 uncultured Collinsella sp.
CGTCCAAGCCGGCATGGCAGCTTGTTCGGTCTGCAAGGCAGGCTCGTTCTGTGCAATCTGCTCATGCTGCATCAGCGACAACTCGCCGCACCCGGCAAAGCCCTCAACTTCGTCGAGTTCATCCGCCAGATTCACGCCGTGCACGTATCCCATATCTACAGCCGGGGAGTCGCCAGCATGCTGTGCCGGCCCTCCAGCGTCATCGTATACAAGGGGGTTCCGGGGGCGCCGACCATGCTCGGCTTCCGCTTTTCCATAATCATCAACACGCGGGCCTCTTGTAGCGCGAGGCGCCCCGGGTTCCCTATCAACAAAAGCATCGGGCTCAATCGTCATGCGCCGATCGGAATCAACCGCTCCCTCGCCCGCGCGCCCGTTGCCGCATATACTGTGCGCAGCGATGACCTCGGTCGCCCCCGCGCGAAACAGTCCCTCGATATCCGACGGATCGAGCGCTTCTATCAACACGACCACGCGACTCACGCGGCCTTCGGCCGTCAGGCGCGCAACAGTCTTGCGCACATCTTCGATATCAAACAGAGACGCCGCGATGATGGCAGCCCCGCGGCGCGACGGAAACGCCCGCGCCATGGAAACCAGCCCGTCCAGGTCACCCACGCGAAGCACCTGTGCACCCGCATCACGGCCCTCGACTTCCTGCTGCAACAGCCCGTAATCGCCGCACGCGCAGCACGCAAGCCAGATCGCCTTCATCACTCGTCGCCTCCGCTCTTTTTGCCGCGCGCCGTGGCGGGAATCGTCAAGCTGACCGTTCCCTTGCCCGAGGCTCCCAGCAGTTCCTTGACGTCTTCGGGGTCAGCCGCCAGCGTCACCCATTCGATCTTGCCCTCGCGCGTGGCACCGGAATTCTCACTGGTATCGATCACGTGCGCGCCGCACAGTCGATCGGTTACGCCATCTTTTTGCACGTACACGTCCACATAGCTGCCCACGCCCGTGGCACCGCCGACCGAGTGCTCGGCATCGACCGCCACCGAAACGGCGACCTTGCCCTTAGGCACCTCGAGCTTGTGGCTCTCGGCCTTGGTGTAGACATTGCAGATCACGGCGTTTTTGGGAATACGCGAAGTCGTCACGTCGCCGCGCACCTGGCGCAGCTCGGTCGCCGCGTCACGCGGCAGCAGGCTCGTCAGCCATTCCTGGGTTATGACATTGGTCTCATCGAGGGTCTCGCCCACATCGATATCGCGCGCCGCGACGCATACCTCGACGCGATCGCCACCGTACTTGGCCAAGGTCTCAGCCTGGACCTGTTCGGCTTGCGAGCGGATCGACGAGCCGTAAACCATGCAGAGCAGAGCAGCGAGCACGCCCGCGACCAGACTGATGGCGATGCGCTTGCTCTTGTTCACGGCCGCTCCTCTCATGGCAGTGCCGGGCGAATGCCCGTACCACCATTGTCTGGGCGGTCAGAGTGCAAAGCGGCGCAATCGCGATCTTGGTTTTCGATGTCAAACCAATCGCCGACCAAAAGCTGACCAGCCCGTCAAGCTCATGGCAAGGTTTTGGTCAGCACGTCAGCAAACTGCATGTTTCGAGGCTTTTCCGCAGCAAAAAAGCCGTCTCCCGAACAGTTGGGAGACGGCTGTCATAGGAAAAATCAATTACAGATGAACATCGGGATCGAGTATTTGAGCGCTCACGCGCATGGATGACGCCAGGTTTTGGAACGTTTCCAGCCGCAGGCTGTCGATCTGCCCGGCGTCCTCGGCCTCGCGAACGGCGCAGCCCGGCTCATGGGTATGTGTGCAATCGCCAAACCGGCACGCGCGCGATGCCTCGACAATCTCGGGGAAGGCGCGCGCCAGACCCCGCTCGTGACCCACGAGCGGTAGACTGCGCAGGCCCGGGGCATCGGCGATCACGCCGGCGTCGCCCGGCAGCGCCACCATCACGCGCGCGACGGTAGTGTGACGGCCCTGGTCGTCGCGTTCGCGCACACCGCCGGTCGCCAACGTATCGTGGCCCAGCAGTGCATTGAGCAGCGTCGACTTGCCGGCACCCGACTCACCCAGGATCATGGCGCAGCTCCCGGCAGGCACGCAGGCACGGACCTCGTCCAGGCCGCGGCCCTCGGCAGAAGACGTCACGATCACGCGCACGTCCGGACCCACCAGGCGGCGCACGCGGTCCAGATCGCGCTCGAGCTCCTCGGCATCGCAGCGGTCAGCTTTGGTAAGCACCACCACCGGCTCGGCATCGCAGTCAAGCGCCAACACCAGCGAGCGCGCCACGCGGTCGAGCAGCACCTCACCGGCACCGAGCGCCTGCACGATTAGCACGCTATCCACGTTGGAGCAGAGCACCTGGCGCTCTCCACGGGCACGGCCGCGCCAACGCTCAAAGCTCGTACGGCGCGGCAGCACGCACTCAATCACGCCCATATCGTGCCCGGGAGCGCGGCGCACCGCCACACGGTCGCCCACGGCAGGCAGCAGGACCTCGTCCTCGCCGCGCGACTTGGCAAACCCCACCGCATGCTCGGCGCGGAAGGTATCGTCGGCAGTCGCCACCAGCGGAAACCCGCGATCCAAGCGCACCACGGCACCCAGCCGCATCTGCTCGGGCTCCTCAGCATGTGCGCAAAAGTCGTCAAATGCCGCCTGCTGAGCCCCATCGACCGGCAGGGCATCAAACGCCGGAACGTCCTGCAGCGCGTCAAGCCCCGGTACGCTCGCCAACAACTCCTCGGCAGACGCGGGGGCCTCGGTCGCAAGCTTCCGACGACGATCGCGCTTAGCCCGCGCCCCCGTCGTCTTTTTCTTCGCTTTAGCCTTAGCCTTGCCCACAAGCGCCTCCCAGCACCATAAATCACAACTGAGCAGGTATTTTAAATCAAAAAGAGCTGGCCGGG
>CAJLAN010000243.1 GCA_905204635.1 uncultured Collinsella sp.
GTGGGCGGGCTATCGATGAGTGGAGGGGGTTGTTACTGAGTTTCTGCTTTGCGACGACCTGCAACACTGCTGTAAGCGCGTCGTTTTGTCGTTCGTGATGGGGCCGTTGGGGCCCACGGTGCTGAATACTCCGTTTTTTGCACGGTCCAAGGTGGGGCACCCTGAGACGAAGCAAAAAGATACCTCATTTCTATGCAAATACCGATAGGATTTATGCAAGATTGAGATTGTAAACCGTGCACGTGCACAAAACCGGTGCGGGGACGTCTGGAGGCGGCTCGGCTCCTGGGGCATTGCACGTGCAGAACGGTTAAAATCGGGACTCGGTCTTAGTTTTACTTGGAAGGATGCATATGACTTCTAATATTGATGCTTCTCTAGAGGAGACGCTCTCCTATATTACTGGCCAGTTGAAGACGCTTACCTCGATTGCTTCGCCTACGGGCTATACCCGTGCGGCGACTGATTATCTGATGGAGACCCTGCGCGATATGGGGTTTGGGCCTGAGCGTTCTAATAAGGGTAACGTGCTCGTTGAGCTTGGTGGCGAGGGCGAGCCGCTTGTGTTGGCGAGCCATGTCGATACCCTGGGTGCCATGGTGCGCTCCATTAAGGACAATGGCCGCCTGCGTCCCACGACGCTTGGTGGGCACCAGTGGTCTACGGCCGATGGCGAGAACTGCACCGTCTACACGCGTGACGGCAATGTCTACACGGGCGTGGTCCTCAATACCGAGCCTTCGGCGCATGTGGCCGATGAGCCGGTCAAGACCATCGAGAAGAACATGGAAATCCTGCTCGACGAGAACGTTGACAGCAAGGACGATGTGCTCGAGCTGGGTATTCAGACCGGCGACATCATCGCTATGGACCCGCGTACCACGGTGACGGAGAGCGGCTACATCAAGAGTCGCTTCCTTGACGACAAGCTGTCCGCGTCGATTCTGCTGGGCTTGGCGCGTGCCGTCGCCGCTGGCGAGGTGACGCTTTCGCGCAAGGTATCGCTGCTCTTTACGGTGTACGAGGAGGTCGGCCACGGCGGTGCCTTTGTGCCGGCCGACACGCGCGAGATGATTAGCGTGGACATGGGCTGCGTGGGTGACGACCTGGGCTGCACCGAGCGCATGGTTTCAATCTGCGCCAAGGATTCGGGCGGTCCGTACAACTACGACCTGGTAACCACGCTGTCCAACATCGCGCGCGAGCTGGAGCTCGATTACGCCATCGACGTGTATCCGCACTACGGCTCCGATGTTGAGGCCACGCTTTCTGCCGGCTACGACATCCGTCACGGCCTGATCGGCCCCGGCGTGTACGCGAGCCACAACTACGAGCGCAGCCACATCGACGGCGTGCGCAACACCTACGAGCTGGTCCGAGCCTACGTACAACGCTAGGGGAGCAGCTTGCGACTCGGCTGACCAATTGCTCTAAGGCCCGATTGCTCGGGCCTTTTTTCGCTTCAGTCTGTTTAGTATTATGCTGTATGTAACCAATTAACTTTACGTTTGGAATACTTAACGAGGTGATGCGGCATATGAATACATCTGAGTACTTATCTATGGGTGATGCGGCCCACCTGTTGGGCGTTACGAAAGCCCGCATATCGCAACTTGCCGCATCGGGGACGCTTGTGTGCGATATTGTGGGCGGCCGGAAGATGGTCGAGTACAATTCTGCGATCGCCTATCAAAAGGTCCGCAAGCGAGGACGCCGTCCTGCGGCCGATGTGGGACGCAAGTTTACGCTGATGTCGGCCGACCATGAGGTCGCGCATGTCTCATTTGATCCGACGCGCGAGTTTTCCTTCGAAATCGCCGAGGTCCTCGATGCGCAACGAATGCCGTTCGGCACATGCTCGAGTTCTTCTCCAACGGTGAATAAGCGGGAGCTCAACGCGTGGTGGGGGCATCGGTTGGTGCCCGATGTTCGCCCTGGGCTTATCTCGCGCTATCGTGAACTGGGGATTGCCAGTGGCATCGAGGTTCCGGTTCGGTGCCTGGGCCTATCGCTTTCGGATTGTTATTGGCTGCGGCCGGCCGATTGCGACGAACTCAAATGGCAAAACATCAATTACTTTGAGAACGAATTTGAGCGATCGGCGCCCGAGGGGCGTTCGGGTTGGCTGGAGGGCATCGGTCTTAATAATCCGGATAACACGTCCGAGGGCGAGCTCCCTAAATCGTGGATGATTCGCAACGGTGTTCGCGTTCTGGTCAAGGGGTGCGGCATGGACGATCAACGTCCCTTTAACGAGGCGGTCGCAACGGCACTGCATCGCCGCCTGCTATCGGAGGGCGAGTTTGTTCCTTATACGGTTGAGCGGATGTTCGATGGCCCTGTGTGTCTGTGCGACGACTTTCTTGACGGCCGCGAGGAATATGTTCCGGCTGTTTACGTTAAGAACGCCCTTGGCGGCCAGCGAGGAAACTCGACGTACGACCGGTACTGCCGCTTCCTTGGTAAGCATGGAGCAGACGAGGCTGCCGTGAGAAGGTCTATGTCGCAGATGATCGTTTGCGATGCCCTTTTGGCCAACAGCGACCGCCATTGGCGAAACTTCGGCATCATCCGCAATGTCGACACCCTGGAGATAAAACCTGCTCCGCTGTTCGATAGCGGCAACTGCCTGTGGTACAACGTGCCAACTGCCGTGCTCGCAGCTGGGGAGTTTGGGTTTTCCGCTAAGCCGTTTGGGCCTGACCCTTCCGTCCAGCTGGCGCTTGCGGACTCACTCGGTTGGTTCGACGCATCGCGACTCGACGGATTTGTTGATGAGGCGATCGAGATTCTTTCGCAGAGCGAATGGGCGACGGCGGAGGGTCGACTCGAGGCCATTTGTCGTGGCCTC
>CAJLAN010000244.1 GCA_905204635.1 uncultured Collinsella sp.
ATCTATAGCATGCTCTCACTGCTGCTCGCTCCCTAATCTCTGCATATCCTCATCAACACCCCGTTCCAGTTCTCCGATGTGGGCGGCACCCTTACGCTGGGTGATCAGGTTATCGCCGGCGCCTATCCCATCCGTGTTGCCGAGATGGCAATGACGGGTCAGCCCTTCTCCGATAGCACCTACTTCAACAGCTACACCTTCAACAACCTGTGGCCCTACATCGGTATCGGTCTCGCCTTTATCTTCACTGCTTACAAGGGGAACAAGGACAAGACCAAGGCTGTCATTATCCCGCTGATCATCACCGCCGTGCTCTCCTGCGTGACCGAGCCCATGGACTTCCTCTTTGTCTTTGCCGCTCCCGTGCTCTTTGTCGTTCACTCGGTTCTTTCCGGCATCTTCCTGGTTCTGCTCAAGGTCCTCTCCGTGCCCGCTTCGACTGCAGGCGGCATCATTAACATCGTGGTTTCCAACCTGGTTCTTGGCGTCGATAAGACCAACTGGCCGGTTATGCTGGTGCTCGGAGTCGTCAACGCCGCGCTGTACTTCTTCCTCTTCACCTTCCTCATCAAGAAGCTCAACCTCCACACGCCTGGTCGCGAGGAGGAGTCCGAGCTCGCCGAGTCCGTTGCCGAGGGCGAGGCCGCCGCATCTGTTGCGGTGAAGCAGGGCGCTGTTGCCGCGGCTCCCGCAGAGGGCGTCGATGCTGGCATTGCCGACCTGGTCGCAGGTCTTGGCGGCAAGGACAACATCGAGGAGCTCGAGAACTGCTTTACGCGTCTCCGCGTGAACGTTAAGAACCCGGACCTCATCGATGAGAACCTCATCAACCACGTGCCCAACAGCGGCATCAACCGCAACGGCAACAATATCCAGATCATCTTTGGCATGAAGGTCGCCGAGATGCGCGACAAGGTCGAAAACGCAATTGAGAAGGAGCAGTAAACAATGATCATTACTCTGTGTGGTGGCGGATCCACCTTTACCCCCGGCATCGTCAAGTCCATCGCCCTGCGCAAGGACGAGCTCGTGGACTGGATTTTGCACGAGGACCTCGGCCTGGACATCAAGCTCACGGTGACCACCGACAAAAAGACGGCTTTTACCGACGCCAGCTTCGTGTTTGCCCAGATGCGCGTGGGCGGCTACGCCATGCGCGAGCAGGACGAGAAGATTCCGCTGCGTCACGGCTGCGTGGGTCAGGAGACTTGCGGTTGCGGCGGCCTTGCCTACGGCATGCGCACCATCTTCCCCATGGTCGAGCTGATCGATGACGTTGAGAAGTACGCCAAGAAGGACTACTGGATTCTCAACTACTCCAACCCTGCCGCCATCGTCTCCGAGGGCTGCCGCGTGCTGCGTCCCAACGCTCGCATCATCAACATCTGCGACATGCCGATCGCAATCATCGACGTGGTTTGCGCCGCGCTCGATATCGACAAGAAGGATGTCGAGTACGATTACTTTGGCCTCAACCACTTTGGTTGGTTCACCTCGATTCGCCACAAGGGCGAGGAGGTGCTCCCGCAGCTGCGCGAGTACATCAAGGAGCATGAGATCCTGCTGCCCGATTCCTACCTCAAGGGCATGGGCTCGCTCATGGCAAAGAAGCCCGAGGAGGCCACCGACGAGCACCCCGAGCAGAACCGCCACACTAAGGGCAGCTGGTACTACGTCTGGAAGGGCGAGTACGAGATCATGGAGTGCTTCCCGGAGTACCTGCCCAACACGTATCTGAACTACTACCTGCAGCAGAAGGAGTTCGTCGAGCACTCCAACCCCGAGCGCACCCGTGCTAACGAGGTTGAGGAGACGCGTGAGAAGAACCTCTTTGATGGTATCGACCATTACGAGAAGACGGGCGAGATCGACGAGAGCACGTTCTATGCGGGCAGCCACGGCGACTGGATTGCCGATCTGGCTATCGCTCTGAAGAACGACACCAAGCAGCGCTTCCTGGTCATTTGCGAGAACAAGGGCGCCATCCCCAACATGCCCTACGACGCTATGGTCGAGCTGCCTGCCTACATTGGCAAGAACGGCCCCGAGGTCATCAGCCGCGACAACATTCCGCTGTTCCAGCAGGGCCTCATGATGCAGCAGCTGAACTCCGAGAAGCTCATTGTCGAGGCTACGATCGAGGGTTCGTACGAGAAGGCGCTCAAGGCCTTTACGCTCAACAAGACCGTGCCGTCGATGAAGGTCGCCAAGGAGGTTCTCGACGACATGATCGAGGCCAACAAGGGTTACTGGCCCGAGCTTAAGTAAAAGCAACAGGGTCGCTGGCCGCATGCCTGAAGCAATGCCCCGCCCACGTGATTGCGTGGGCGGGGCATTGTCGTTTGGTAACGCGTTTTATCAAATATGGCATTTATCTGCGGTAATGTTCTATTTCACCGCTGAGGGTGACATTTTATACCGCCTGCCGAACCGTATGGAGACCTCACAACTTTTTAGGTCAGTGTTGTGCGTGTAGCAATTTCGCCCGGCCTCGCCTCCGGGCTGCCATGTGAGAGGGGATCTTATGGCTCGACTGCACGTAATGGAACGCAGCCACGCTCAGGCCGTCATGGACGACCTGCACGATGCACTCGGACGTCGTCTGGCGGTGAGTTCGCTCGCCCCGTGCCCCGTCGAGTTTACGGCGGCGCTCGTCAACCTGTGCTCCACCCAGAGCTGCGGCAAGTGCACGCCCTGCCGCGTGGGCCTGAGCGCGCTGAGCGACCTGCTCGCCGATGTGCTCGAGGGCCGCGCCGATGAGTCCACGCTCAACCTGATTGAGCGCACGGCCCGCACCATCTACCTTTCGAGCGACTGCGCCATCGGTTACGAGGCCGGTGCCATGGCGC
>CAJLAN010000245.1 GCA_905204635.1 uncultured Collinsella sp.
GTGCTCACCAAGCAGCTCGTGCCCTTCTACTTCCTGGGCTTCCTGCTGTGCTCCTACGCCAACGTGCCCGTCCTGGGCGTCGCCCTGATCGCCATCATCATCGGCATCGACAAGTTCGACCTGCTCGGCCTGGGCGGAGCCCAGCCCCAGCTCTCCGCGGAAGGGGATGAGGACGATGACTTCTAGTCCCGAGAACAAGATCACGCGCTCCGACCTCGTCAAGAGCGCCGTCAACGTCGGCGCCCTGGGCATGGAGTTCTCCTGGACCTACTACAAGCAGATGAACATCGCCTTCTGCCTGATGGTCGCCAACATGCTCAAGAAGATCTATGCCGGCCGCCCCGACGACTACGCCGAGGCCCTGCACCGCCACTGCGCGTTCTTCAACATCACCGTCCAGTTCGCCCCGTTCGTCGGCGGCATCGCGATGGCCATGGAGGAGAAGGTCGCCCGCGGCGAGATCGAGCCCGAGAGCGTCAACGACGTCAAGGCCGCCCTCATGGGCCCGCTGTCCGGCATCGGCGACTCCATCTTCCTGTCGACGCTGCGCGTGGTCGCCGCCGCGGTGGGCATCAGCCTGTGCCAGGCCGGCAACCCCTTCGGCCCCATCGCCTTCCTGCTCATCTACAACGTCCCCGGCTTCGCGCTGCGCATCTGGGGCGCCGTCAAGGGCTACGAGCTGGGCGTGGGCTTCCTGGACGAGGCCCAGAGGACCGGCCTCATGCAGAAGATCATGACCTGCGTGGGCATCGTGGGCGTCATGGTCGTGGGCGCCATGTGCAAGGACATGTTCTGGGCCAGCATCCCGGTGGCCATCGGCTCGGGCGAGGACGCCCAGACCCTCCAGGACATCCTGGACGGCATCATGCCCGGCATGCTCGGCATGATCGCCTTCTGGCTGTACTACTGGCTGCTGTCCAAGAAGATCAACCCCATGGTGCTGATCGTGGCCACCATGGTCGTGGGCATCATCGGCGCGTTCTTCGGCGTGCTGGCGTAGGTTCCTGCGTTTTATTCTGCCCCCAAGGGAAACGGCGACCCGCTGCGGTCGCCGTTTTTTATTACCGAAAGCTAGCTGGAGGTGCTTCGTGATTCGATCTGACAATCCGCCCGATAATGGCGTGAGCGGGGCGATGTATCTATTTGGCACGGCGCTCTTGTGGAGTTTTATCGGCATCCTCGTTCGCGCCAATTCGCAGTCGGCTCTTTTGATCGGTGCCGTTACGGCAATATTTATGGCGCTCTTTATCCTGCTCGTCGGCAGGCCCATCCTCCGCGTCAGCCGTCTTATTGTCCTTGTGGCCGTCTGCAACTTCGTGACGGGCACCACGTTTAACTTTGCCAACCAGCTCACGACGGTCGGCAACGCGATCGTCCTGCAGTACACCTCGATGATTTTCGTTATCGTGTATCAATCGCTCGCAACTCGCACGTTGCCCTCGCCTGCGAAGATTGCCTCCGTGGTGGTTGCTTTTACGGGTATGGGACTGTTCTTTTTAGGCGATTTGAGTGCCGAGGGCATGCTCGGCAACCTGCTTGCCGTCATTTCGGGCGCCACCTTTGGGCTGTGTTTCTTTTTGAACTCTCGCCCCGATGCGTCGCCCATGGTGTCCTCGCTCATCTCCTGCGGTATCTCGATGTTGCCGATCGTCTATTTTGCCGGTGCCCTAGACTCCGTGAGACCGTTTGAGTGGGGGCTTATGCTGGTGCACGGCCTTTTTTGCAGTGGCCTTGCGAGCGTGCTGTATGCCAAGGGGATTGCGCGCACTAACGCGTTTGCGGCCAACTTGGTCTGCATGAGCGAGGTCGTGCTCGCTCCCTGCTGGTCGGCGCTCCTCTTTGGCGAGGTCTTTCGCTGGAACGAGTTTTTGGGCGCGGCGATAATCGTTTTGGTGATTGTAGGCAACTTGGCATACGATGCCTTTGGCGATGGCTTTCTGGTGGCGCTTGTCCGCCATCGAAACAAAGAGCGCGCCTGATGGGATACGTCTGCCGTTTACGGTAAAAAACACCCCGCTGAGCGAGTGGTATTAAATAGTAAGAACTTGCATATCTATAATTGGTATCAAATCATTTGTACCTGGCATGGGTGTTCGCAGCACACCAGGTACGCTTCGAGCCGTGTGATCGAACTCCCGGAATTGATATCAACAACGCGCGCGACGGGTGTGACGACGGTTCGATATTCCTTATTGGGAGGAATTATGCTTGTCCAAGCAATCCTCGTCGGCTTAGTCGGAGCGTTTGGATGCCTCGACTACCAGCTCGGCACCCTCTACGCGTTCCGCCCCATCGTCCTGTGCCCGCTCGTGGGCCTGGTGCTGGGGGACCTGCAGACTGGCCTTGCCGTTGGCGCTAGCCTGGAGTTGCTATTCATGGGCTCGATCTCCATCGGCGCCTACGTGCCGCCTAACGAAACCGTCGGCGGCGTGCTCGCCTGCGCGTTTGCCATTCAGCTCGGTCAGGGTACCGAGACGGCCATCGCACTCGCCATGCCCATCGCCGTCCTTTCGCTGACGATCGGCAACATTACCAACGCCCTGTTCGCCGTGTTTGTCGACATGGCAGACAAGTTCGCCCTCAAGGGAAACCTCAAAGGCATCTACGCCGTTCATTGGGGAATGGGACTTTGGGGCTGCCTCGAGTACTTCCTGCTGTGTGGCGGCGCCTTCTATCTGGGTTCCGGCGCCATCCAGGGCCTACTCGACTTTATCCCGTCTTTTGTGATCGATGGTTGCGGCGTTGCCGCCAACATCCTGCCTGCCATGGGCTTCGCCATGCTCGGCCGTCTGGTGCTCACCAAGCAGCTCGTGCCCTTCTACTTCCTGGGCTTCCTGCTGTGCTCCT
>CAJLAN010000246.1 GCA_905204635.1 uncultured Collinsella sp.
TTTGCGTTGAAACCTGTTCCCCTTTCTTTTCTAACTTGTGCTTCTCAGGCAGCTGCCCTTAGCTGCTGATCGGCGATTCTAGCTCTCAGGCTGCTTTTCGAGCCCAGGAGCCCACGATAAGCGTCGTGCTTACTTCCACATCTCGGGGCGCACGAGGGTGGGATCCTCGACGCGGTTCGGGAAGTAGTCGAGGCACTCGCCCTCGCGGTAGACGTCAGCGGTGGAGCAGTGCAGGCCGCCGCCGAACGGATAGGCGTCGCGCAGGTCAACGGGGATGACGTTCATGCCGAGCTGGTCCATCTGCTCCTGCTGGTTGACCTCGGAGGCCTCGACGATGACCGTGGAGGGATCCAGGACCAGGCAGTTCATGGACAGCCACACGGAGCTGTAGCACAGCGCGGGCGGCTCGTCATGGGCGGGCTGGGCGGCGTCGACGATCTGCCAATCGTTGGCCTCGAAGATGTCCTTCTGGCCCTCGGCAGGATGACGATGCGGGTTGTTGATGATCAGGCCCGGGCGCAGCGGCACGAAGGTCGCGTCGATGTGGATCGGGTAGGGGTCGCCGGGGAAGTTCACGGCGTGCACGCGGTACTCGGGGTAGTAGCGCTGGAACCAGTCCATGGCGGCGCGGTTGGTGGTCAGGCCGTGCTGGATGAACAGGTCCTTGCCCATGCGCATCACGTCGGCGGCGTCCCACATCGGCTCGACCTCGGTGGTCACGAAGTCCTTGTTGGCGGTGCGCACCAGGCGCTCCTCAAGGGTGATCTTCTCGTCGTAGTAGTTGTGCTTGTAGGAGCGGTCGGTCAGGCGGGGACGGGGGGCCTGGGTCCACTTGAAGTCGGGATCCTGCTCGAAGTACTCCTCCATGAGCGGCCAGTAGGCGAGATACTCATAGTAGCGGCAGCGGAAGGAGTTGGCGGCGGCCATGATCTCGTTGCCGATGGTCAGCAGGATGTCGCGCGGAGGCATGCAGGTCATCATGGAGTCGTTGCGGAAGTCCGGCGTGCCGATGGCCTGGTTCCACTGCAGAGGGGTCGGGCGGTCGACGACGACGCCGCGCTCCTCGACGGCCTTGACCAGGTTCTCGAGGCACTCGTTGCCGCGAGCCACGGTGTCGGAGGGACGCAGGCCCCACATGCCGCGCATCTCGGAATCGACGGGCACCTTCTCAGAGGTGGCGGGCTCCTCCGGCGGGATGACGGAGTTGTCGCAGCGGCCGACGATGACGCGCTTCAGCGGATCCCAGTCGTTCCAAGAGCTGACGATTTTAGCCATGGTTCATTCCTTTCTTGAGCACGCCCTAACCGTGCTCGCGACGATGAGGAATAATTACTATCGACAAAACCGATGAGCTGATCGGTCGGCTTTATCGATGGGTTCAATATAGCACCATTTTTGTTCACCTGCAACAAAAAATTTCCCAGTTGAGCAACTATTTTTTTGTTGACCTGTTGTGCATACGAACAGAATAGGAAGAGCGCGTTCTCCACCTTCGCGGAGAACGCGCTCTTTTAATGCATTAAGTTAATGTCAAAGGGCGCCTATCGCACTCCCCCTGACAGGTTGCGCATCGGTGCCTAGTCGGCGACGATGACGGTGCCCGTCTCGCCGCGCAGGCCGGCGGCCGCGCACTCGAGCGAGGTGATGAGGGCGCGGCCCTCGGGGTAGGCCTCGACGTACTCGATGCAGGCCTCGACCTTCGGGAGCATCGAGCCGGGGGCGAACTGGCCCTGGGCGATGTACTCGCGGGCCTGGGACACGGTCATCTCGGAGATCTGCTCCTGCTCGGGCGTGTTGAAGTTGATGCACACCTTCTCCACGGCGGTCAGGATGATCAGCATGTCGGCGCCGAGCTCGGCGGCCATGAGCGCGCTGGAGCGGTCCTTGTCGATGACCGCGGGGGTGCCCACGTAGCCGTTCTCGGTCTCGAAGACCGGCACCCCGCCGCCGCCGGTGGACACGACGATGTAGCCGTCCTCCACCAGATCGCGCACGGCGTCGAACTCCACGATGCGCTTGGGGATCGGGGAGGCGACCACCTGGCGCCAGCCGCGGCCGGCGTCCTCCTTGACGGTGATGCCCATCTCCGCCGCCTTGGCCTTGGCGGTCTCCTCGTCCATGAACGCGCCCACGGGCTTGGTGGGGTTCTGGAACGCGGGGTCGTCCTCGTCGACGACGGTCTGGGTCACGATGCAGGCGGTGGAGCGGGGAATCTCCCGGGCCTTCACGTCGTTCAGGATGGCCTGGGACAGCTGGTAGCCGATGTAGCCCTGGGACATGGCGCCGGCCTCGGGGAAGGGCATGTCCGGGGTCTTGTCGTCGTTGGCCGCCGCGTAGGCGAAGGCGTTGTTGATCATGCCGACCTGGGGGCCGTTGCCGTGGGAGACGACGACGTTGGTGCCCTCCTCGATCATGTCCACGATGTGCTTGGCGGTGTTCCGCACGAGCGTAAGCTGCTCCTGCGGGGTGTTGCCCAGGGCGTTGCCGCCCAGGGCGATGACAGCGGTCTTGCCGTTGCCCTTTTCGTAAGCCATAGATTTCACCTCAATCTTTCGGTGAACCAGCCAATCTCGCTTCTAGGTTGCATGTAAGAGAGACGAGACTGCGGTTCCAAACGGAACAAAACATGCAACGGATGTGATTCTAGGTTTCAGGGCGATGACGACGCCGCGCAGAAGCATTCCGTTGTCAAATCGTAGGGGCGGAGCGCTTGTCCCCGCCCACTACTTCCAGCAGGGGCGAGCGCTCTCACTCGCCCCGATAAAGCATGTTCTGGGCAGATTAGCCGCAGAGGGTGGCGTACATGACGGCCTTGATGGTGTGCATGCGGTTCTCGGCCTCGTCGA
>CAJLAN010000247.1 GCA_905204635.1 uncultured Collinsella sp.
CCGCCTCCGTGCGAGCTTTACGGGCGGACATGATTATTTGTCCTCGTCGTCCACAACCTCGTAGTCGGCGTCGACGACGTCATCGTCGGCAGGCTGGGCACCGGCGGCACCGTCGGTCTGCTGCTGAGCGTCGGCGTAGACAACCTGAGCCAGCTCGTAGGCCACAGACTGCAGGGACTCGCCGGCGGCCTTGATGGCCTCGACATCAGAGCCCTCGAGCGCCTTCTTGGCGTCGGCGATAGCGGCCTCGGCCTTGGACTTCACGTCGGCGGAAACCTTGTCGCCCAGCTCGTTGAGGGTCTGCTCGGTGGAGTAGCACAGGCTGTCGGTCTGGTTGCGGACCTCGACCTCTTCCTTCTGCTTCTTGTCCTCCTCGGCATGAGCCTCGGCGTCCTTGACCATACGATCGACTTCGTCGTCGGACAGAGCAGTGGAGCCGGAAATGGTGATCTGCTGCTCCTTGCCGGTGCCCTTGTCCTTAGCGGAGACCTTGACGATGCCGTTGGCGTCGATGTCGAAGGTAACCTCGATCTGCGGCACGCCGCGACGGGCAGCCGGGATACCGGTCAGCTGGAACTTACCGAGCGACTTGTTGTCGCGGGCAAGCTCGCGCTCGCCCTGGAGCACGTTGATCTCGACGCTGGTCTGGTTGTCGGCAGCGGTGGAGTAGACCTCGGTCTTGGAGGTCGGGATCGTGGTGTTGCGGTCGATCATCTTGGTCATGATGCCGCCCATGGTCTCGACGCCCAGCGACAGCGGGGTAACGTCGAGCAGCAGGATGCCCTCGACGTCGCCGGTGAGCACGCCGCCCTGGACGGCAGCGCCGTCAGCAACGACCTCGTCGGGGTTCACGGACATGTTGGGCTGCTTGCCGGTCATAGTCTTGACGAGCTCCTGGACGGCGGGCATACGGGTGGAGCCGCCGACGAGGATGACCTCGGTCAGATCGGAGAGCTTAAGCTTGGCGTCGCGCAGGGCGTTGGTGACAGGCTGCTTGCAGCGCTCGAGCAGGTCGCGGGTGATCTTCTCGAACTCGGCGCGGGTCAGCGTGTAGTTGAGGTGCAGCGGGCCGGACTGGTTCATGGTAATGAACGGCAGGTTGATGGTGGTCTGCTGGGCGGCGGAGAGCTCCTTCTTGGCGTTCTCGGCGGCCTCCTTCAGACGCTGCAGGGCCATGGGGTCCTGACGCAGATCGACGCCGTTCTCCTGCTGGAACTTGTCGGCCATCCAGTCGATGACGCGCTGATCCCAGTCGTCGCCGCCCAGGTGGTTGTCGCCCGAGGTGGACAGAACCTCAAACACGCCGTCTGCGAGGTCGAGGATGGAGACGTCGAAGGTGCCGCCGCCCAGGTCGAAGACCAAGATGCGCTGGTCGGTGCCCTGCTTGTCCAGACCATAGGCCAGGGCAGCAGCGGTCGGCTCGTTGACGATACGCTTGACGTTGAGGCCGGCAATCTTACCGGCATCCTTGGTGGCCTGACGCTGGGCGTCGTTGAAGTAGGCCGGGACGGTGATGACGGCGTCGGTGACGGTCTCGCCCAGATACTTCTCGGCGTCGGCCTTCATCTTGGCGAGCACCATGGCGCTCACCTGCTCGGCGGTGTAGTCCTTGCCCTCGATGTCGACGACGGCACGGCCACCCTGGCCCTCCTTGACCTCATACGGCACGGTCTTGATCTCAGAGGTGCACTCGGAGTACTTGCGGCCCATGAAGCGCTTGATGGAGAACACGGTGTTCTTGGGGTTGGTGACAGCCTGGTTCTTAGCGGCCTTACCCACGACGCGGTCGCCGTCAGCACGGAAGCCAACAACGGACGGGGTGGTGCGGTCGCCCTCGGCGTTCACGATAATGGTCGGAGAACCGCCCTCGAGAACGGCCATAGCGGAGTTAGTAGTACCAAGGTCGATACCAAGAATCTTACTCATTAGAAATTCCCTCTCTCTTGTGCGTTCGCGCCGCCTCGACGGTCTGTCGCGCGGCGCTTCGGCTTGTCTTTCAGGATGTAGTGTATCCCCTTATGGGCCGGAATATACAAAATCTAAGTCAATTCATATAAGATTTCTTATCTCTGAGAGTTTAGGTTCTCAAATGTGCAGGTAGATACACTGTTTGAGTTCTCGGCAGATCTATTGAGATCTATGTAGAGTTGACTGAGGTGCGAGTCTGAAACTGTGTCCCGTTTTGGACGTGGATTACGGGATGCGGTTTCCGCAAGCACGCTCAATCGCCCTATATTTCAAGTCACCTTTAGCTAACATTTACGCAGCTCAACGGCCCCACCTGCACGTTTTTTAGTAAACCTTGGCATACTCGGCGAACGGTATGAAGATGCCGGTCAGAGGGTATTGCAAACGGTCGCTCCCGTGGTATGTTTTTGCCCGAATCAAACCGGCGCGCATCGCCTGTAGCGTCGGTCAACAGAGAGGAAACTACCATGGCTCATCCCGTAATTGATGCCGACGAGTGCATCGCTTGTGGCGTTTGCGTCGACTCCTGCCCCGCTGGCGTTCTGGAGCTCCAGGACGTCGCTACCGTCGCTGACGAGGACTCCTGCGTCGCCTGTGGCGCTTGCCAGGACGCTTGCCCCGCCGGCGCGATCACCGAGATCGTCGAGGAGTAACAACTCCCCCACTTGCACACTCAAAAGTACACCGTGCACAAAAAAGGAGGCTTCCGCATCGCCGCGGAGGCCTCCTTTTGCATATGTGGGCAGCTAATTTGGAGCGGGACCCTTGGCAGTTGCGGTGGAATAGTTCCTGTTTTATGTCTTGGATGCCGATTTGGGGGTGCGGACGATTTCTTGGACCGCGCCTAGGCGTATCCAAGCTTCCTGC
>CAJLAN010000248.1 GCA_905204635.1 uncultured Collinsella sp.
TCCTGCCGATACCGTCGCCGCCGTCTCCGCGGTGCACATCATCGCCCCGTCTGTCTTCTTCGCCCGCTGCGCCGCACTCGACGAGGCTCGCAAGAACGACGCCGAGACCTTCGACAACCTGGCTACCGCCTATGCCCGCGCCGCGCACATCTCCAAGCCCGAGCTGGGTGCGGAGTACGACCGCGCCCTGATGGGCGAGGTCGAGCTTGCGCTTGCCGACGCCTCCGAGGCCGCTCAGACCGCCGTCGAAGCTGCTCTCGCTGCCGAGGATTACCCGGCCGCATTTGCCGCCCTCGCCGCCCTGCGTGCCCCCATTGACCGCTTCTTCGATGAGGTCATGGTCATGGACAAGGACGAGCAGCTCCGCGATAATCGCCTTAAGCTGCTCAACCGCTTCGAGGCCGTTTTCTCCGGCATCGCCAACATCGGTGAGCTTGCCCGCAAAAAGTAAGCCAGCCTGCGCATAAGCGCAAAAGGAGCCCCGCATGGATTGCCCGGTCACCGCTCGTCCCACCGTTATCGTTATCTCCGACTCGCTCGGTGATACCGCTTGTGAGGTGGTGCTTGCGGCGTCCGGGCAATTTGATGAAGGGGCTTTTCGTGTTTTGCGCCTGCCTAAGGTGACCTCGGTGGAGCAGGTCAAGTCGTTTGTGGGACCGCGCGTCGATGCCGACCATCGCGATATCGCCGTGTTCCATACCATTGTCGATCCGGCGCTTCGCGCCCGTGTGCTCGATTACCTTGGTATGTTGCATATTCGCTCGGTCGACCTGATCGGCCCGACGCTCGCCGTGCTGTCGTCCCTCATCGGTGTGTCGCCCAAGGGCGTCGCGGGCGTGATTCACAGGACCGATGACCGCTATTTCCATCGTATCGAGGCCATGGAGTATTTCGTTGAGCACGATGATGGGCGCGGCTGCGACGATCTGTCGGGTGCCGATATCGTGCTGCTGGGCGTATCCCGTACGTCCAAGACGCCGTTGTCGATGTTTTTGGCCTATCAGGGTTATAAGGTTGCCAATGTTCCTTTGGCCCATGGCATGGAGCCGCCGAAGTCGATTTACGAGGTTGACCCGATGCGCCTGTTCGGCCTGATTTCGACCGTCGATGTGATTTCCGAAATTCGCGATAGCCGCTTGGGCGATGACTACGCCCGTGCCGTTGCCGGCTCCTATGCCGAGCCCGAGAGCGTGCGCAGCGAGCTCGAGGAAGCCCGTGCCCTCATGAAGCGCCTAGGCTGCTTTGTGGTGCGTACCGACGGCAAGGCGATTGAGGAGAGCGCCTCCGAGATCATCAGCCACTTGGAGGAAATCCAGGAAGCCCGTGCCCGCCGCGCCGCCTGTCGAGCCCAACAAAGTTAGCTTATTGGGGTAGCTAAAATGCCCCGTCCTATAAAGACTACCTACAATTAATGAACAATATTGGTAAAGCGATTTAGCAAAGTATTTGCATTTGACCTGCAAGTTTGCTGCATCGGTATCTTCATAAGGTAACCACCTTTACTACCGTTTACCGCCATATTTACCACGTTTACCAAACCCCGCGCCCTCTACGCAAGCCCGCTCAATGCCCGCCGTATAGTTCCCTCACGGCCCGCATTCGGCGGGTCGATTCGTCACCACGGTCGTGCGCGAGAGCGCATGGAAGGGGAAGTATCGTGAGCGATTGCAAGAGGGTTTACCGTTTTGGAACCGACGCCCAGGGCACCTGTGTCACTGAGGGCGACAAGTCCATGAACTTCGTGCTTGGCGGCAAGGGCGCAAACCTTGCCGAGATGAGCCGCATCGGCCTGCCGGTTCCCGGTGGCTTTACCATTACCTGCCAGACCTGTGTCGAGTACTCCGGTGCCGGCAACGTCTGGTCCGAAGGCGCACTCGATGAGATCGTTGCCGCCGAGGCCGACCTCGAGGCCCGCTGCGGCAAGAAGCTCGGCGATGCCTCCGATCCGCTGCTCGTGTCGGTTCGCTCGGGCGCTCCGTTTTCCATGCCCGGCATGATGGACACGGTCCTCAACTTGGGTCTCAATGACGATTCCGTTCAGGGCCTTATCGCTCAGACTCAAAACCCGCGTTTTGCCTGGGATAGCTACCGCCGTTTTATCCAGATGTTCTCTAACGTCGTTATGGGCGTTGACGCCGACTTGTTTGAGAACGCCCTGACCCAGGCCCGCCTGGTCGCCGGTGTTCGCGTCGATTCCGAGCTTTCGGCCGAGGATCTGCAGGAGCTCGTCGAGACCTTCAAGGGCATCTTCTCCGAGAACGTCGAGGCCACCCTGTATCCCGAGCTCGAGGTTGTCGATGGCAAGCCCGTCTTCCCGCACGATCCTGAGCTTCAGTTGCGCCTTGCCATCCAGGCTGTCTTTGGCAGCTGGATGAACGAGCGTGCGTGCATCTACCGCAAGCAGCATGGCATTTCCGACGACCTCGGCACCGCCGTCAACGTGCAGGCCATGGCCTTTGGCAACAAGGGCGAGACCTCTGCGACCGGTGTCGCCTTTACACGCAACCCGGCAGACGGCACCAAGGAGTTCTACGGTGACTTTTTGGTCAACGCCCAGGGCGAGGACGTTGTCGCCGGCATCCGCAACACCGAGCCCATTGCCGACCTCAAGGCCACCCCGGGCCTCGAGTCTGCGGGTGAGGAGCTCGAGCGCGTGTTCCTGACGCTCGAGGATCATTACCGCGATATGTGCGATATCGAGTTCACTATCGAGCAGGGAAAGCTCTGGATGCTCCAGACCCGCGTGGGCAAGCGTACCGCAACCGCTGCTCTGCGCATCGCCATCGAGATGGTCGAGGAG